>CAZMDY010000145.1:0-4726 GCA_964565295.1 uncultured Aequorivita sp.
AAAAAGGGGGTTTTGTCCGAACAACGTCCGAACAAACACTGGATTTGAAGTTGAGAAAAGAGCCAAGTAGGAAAAGCGAAAAAAGAAGAGCGAAGAGCGAAAAGCAAAGAATATAAGATGCACTAGCAAAAAGCGAAAAACAAAGCAAAAACCCTCATTTTTTTATTGCTTATAACTTACCGAGAAAACCGAAGTTTCAGTATAACATTCAAACAGCTTTTTGCGAGTTCCTTGATTTTGACATTCGGTTTGAAATATTGTTCAACCCGTAAAAGCCCATATTTCTGACTCCCATCACCCAATAACCAGTCATCCAACAACAGACAACCCCCAACACCCGTCACCCATCAATAATTATCGACAATTTTCCATTAAATGACTATCTTCGCATCTTTCCAAAACAACAATTGAAGCTATGCAATACTTTAAGAGCAACACTTTTCTTTCGCTGTTATTTTCTGTTTTTTGTCTGTCCTTAGTTGCACAGGAAGCCAATTATGGCAATCAACATCTGTTTGATGAATTCACCTATCGTCAAGGAAATACATACCGAACAGCCTCAGGAAAACCCGGTCCCGATTACTGGCAAAATAGTGCCGATTATGTACTTGATGTTACCTTGAACGATAAGGATCATATAGTTTCTGGGAGTGTGACCATTCATTACACCAACAACAGTCCCGAAACTTTGGATTTTATATGGCTTTATTTGGAACAGAACCGGTTTACCGAAAATTCCCGGGGCACCTTGACTACACCAATCCAGGGAAACCGATATAGCGGCGACGTGGAAGGGGGTGTAGAGCTTTCCGGAGTTGCAGCAAAAACCAAAACAGGGACTTCAACCAATTATTTGGTGACCGACACGAGAATGCAGATGTTTCTAGACAAGCCGTTGGCAGCAAAAGGCGGGGAAGTAGAAATCAAAATGAATTTTAAATTCAAGGTGCCCGAACAAGGCATGGATCGAATGGGAAGAGTGGACGTAAAGGATGGAACAATGTACGCCCTTGCCCAATGGTATCCACGGGTTGCAGTTTTTGATGATATAAGGGGCTGGAACACTGAGCCATACTTAGGCGCAGGAGAGTTTTATTGTGAATACGGCAATTTTGAAGTGAAAATCACCGCTCCGGCAAACCACACTGTAGTATGTTCAGGCATTCTGCAAAATCCGACCGAGGTGCTAACCAAAACACAATTGGACCGATGGGCGAAGGCTGAGAAAAGTGATAAAACAGTTTATATCATTAAACCAAATGAAGTCGGCAAACCAGCTGCTAACGTAAAATCCGGCGGCACCTTGACTTGGCATTTTAAAATGGAGAACACGCGCGATGTGGCATGGGCTTCCTCAAAAGCATTTATATGGGATGCCGCCAAAATAGATTTGGGAAATGGGCAAACTGGACTCGCCCAATCAGTCTATCCCAAGGAAAGTGATGGAGAAAAAATGTGGGGCCGATCCACAGAATACACTAAGGCATCGGTCGAGTTTTATTCCAAAACCTATTATCCCTATCCTTATCAAAACGCCATCAACGTAGCAACCAATGTAGGCGGAATGGAGTATCCGGGCATAAGTTTTTGTTCCTACCGCCGCGGAGGAGCTTCCCTTTGGGACGTTACCGACCACGAATTTGGCCACAACTGGTTCCCAATGATAGTAGGAAGCAATGAACGTCGCTATCCTTGGTTGGATGAAGGACTGAATATGTTCATTAACCACTACAGTACGGTGGCTTTCAACGATGGCGAATATCCCAGTACAGGCGATAAACCACGAAGCTTGTTGAACTATCTTACCTATGAAGGCCGGGAGGGCATCAATACATATCCCGATGTTGCAAATTCAAGAAACCTTGGTTATACCGCTTATTATAAACCAGCTGCCGGACTGTTTATGCTCCGTGAATATATCCTGGGCACCGAACGTTTTGACAATGCTTTCAAAAGCTATATCGAAACGTGGGCGTATAAACATCCACAGCCGAACGATTTTTTCAACCATATTGAAAACGTTGCAGGGGAAAATTTGGACTGGTTCTGGAAAGGGTGGTTTTTTGGCAATGGAAACATCGATATCGGAATCGCATCGGTCAGTTCGCATTCCGAAGGATTTATCATTACGTTGGAAAACAATGGGCAGATCCCGATGCCTGTGGAACTGGAAGTGATCTATACGGACAATTCAAAGGAAACGGTGCTGCTTCCTGTGGAAATTTGGCACCGTGGAAATACGTGGGAATACCCGCTGAAAACCGAAAAAGAAGTGCAACGCATCGTCTTCGACCCTAACAAAAAGGTGGCGGATGTCAATTTTTTAAACGATACCTGGAATAAGTTGTAGCCCATGTTTTTAAGAAAAAGGAAGCTTGTAAGTGAAAACCTTTTAATTACCTTATAATCAGTGTCTAATACAGTATTAAATATATAATAGGATGAGTTTAGAAACCGAATTGAAGGACCGAAGCGACAACAAGTGTGAACTTTGTGGCCGTGAAGAAAATCTAGGCATTTACCAAGTGCCAAACTCCCCTGGGAATGTCGATGAATCATCAATATTGATTTGCGAAACTTGCAAAGAGCAGATAGAAGACCCGGAAAAAGTGGACCCCAACCATTGGCGCTGTCTGAACGACAGTATGTGGAGCACCGTCCCCGCAGTACAGGTTATGGCGTGGCGAATGCTGAACCGTTTAAAGGGCGAAGGCTGGCCCCAAGATTTGCTCGATATGATGTATCTGGATGAAGAAACCAGTGCTTGGGCGAAAACTGGTGGAGCTGAAGAAAATGAAAATACCATCGTCCATCGTGATAGCAACGGAGTTATTTTGGAAGCAGGAGATTCCGTGGTCCTGATAAAGGATTTAAAAGTGAAGGGCAGTAGTATGGTTGCCAAACAAGGCACGGCAGTGCGCAGAATCTCCCTTGACCATGAAAATGAAAAATATATTGAGGGTCGTGTAGATGGTCAGCAGATCGTGATCATTACCGATTTTGTGAAGAAAATATAATATTAAGACCCCAAGGTTTCAAAAACCGTTGGGGTCTAATAATCTTACTTTTTGCTCATTTCAGTAAAATAATGGTAGAACTGCGGAATGGTCTCAATTCCCTTTAAATAATTCCAGATCCCGAAATGTTCGTTTGGCGAGTGGATGGCATCACTGTCCAACCCAAAGCCCATCAAGATTGTTTTGCTTTTCAGTTCCTTTTCAAACAACGCCACAATCGGGATACTTCCACCACTTCGCTGTGGAATCGGCGTTTTCCCAAAAGTTGCTTCGTACGCTTTTTCAGCAGCTTTATAACCCAAACTGTCAATTGGTGTAACATACGCCTGTCCGCCGTGGTGGGGTGTTACCTTTACGCGAACTCCCTTGGGCGCAATACTTTCAAAATGCGCTTTGAACAAACCGGTTATTTTTTCCCAATCCTGATTTGGGACCAAGCGCATACTTACTTTTGCAAAAGCTTGACTGGCAATCACTGTTTTGGCACCTTCTCCGATATAACCTCCCCAAATTCCGTTGACGTCCAGAGTTGGGCGAATGGAATTCCGCTCGTTGGTGGAATATCCCTTCTCGCCATAGACTGTTTCAATGTTTAGAGCTTTTTCATACTCTTTAAGATCAAAAGGCGCTTCGGCCATTTTCTCCCTTTCTTCATTTGATAATTCTTCCACATCGTCATAAAATCCGGGAACGGTAATATGGTTGTTCTCATCGTGAAGGGAGGCAATCATTTTCGTCAAAATATTTATGGGGTTCGCCACAGCTCCACCGTACAATCCGCTGTGGAGATCACGATTTGGGCCGGTAACTTCCACTTCTACATAACTCAGGCCGCGAAGACCTGTGGTTATAGAAGGGGTGTCTCTTGAAATCATTCCGGTGTCGCTGATCAAAATAACGTCGTTAGCCAGTTTTTCACGATTTCTTTCAACAAACCAGCCTAGGCTTACGCTTCCAACTTCCTCTTCCCCTTCAATCATAAATTTCACGTTGCACGGGAGTTGATCGGTTTCGGTCATATATTCCAAAGCCTTTACGTGCATGTACATTTGGCCTTTGTCATCACAGCTGCCACGTGCAAAAATGGCGCCTTCCGGATGTAGTTTTGTTTTTTTGATTGTAGGCTCAAAAGGAGGATTTACCCACAAATTCAATGGATCTGGCGGTTGAACATCATAATGCCCATATACCAAAACGGTGGGCAGGTTTTTGTCGATGATCTTTTCGCCATAAACAATGGGATAGCCCGGGGTTTCACAGATTTCCACGGTGTCGCATCCCGCTTTTTCCAATTGTGTTTTTACGGCTTCAGCTGTTTTAAGAATGTCTTCTTTATACTTTGGATCTGCACTTATGGAAGGGATTTTGAGCAAATTGATCAATTCATCCAAGAATCGTTGTTTATTTTTTTCAATGTAAGGTTTTGCACTTTTCATATAAGAATTTTTGAAGAATCGCTAAGATACAAAATTAGGGATGAAGAGAAGTGTTTTAAGGCAGTGGATAAAGCGGAACAACCCTATATGCGGAGTATTTAAATATTTCTGAAAAGAATTAGTTTGTGGGTTGAAATTCTTGTTTATATTTGCACCCGCCAAACAACGAAAATGGATTGGCGAACAAGTTTCCTATCTTTATAGGATTTCTTGTGAACAATGCGGGCGTGGTGGAATTGGTAGACACGCCAGACTTAGGATCTGGTGCCGCGA
>CAZMDY010000146.1:0-4712 GCA_964565295.1 uncultured Aequorivita sp.
ATATTATAAAAAATGCCCGAAATTCCGGGCATTTTTAGTTCAATTTAAATATCATTAAAATTGATAGCGAGCGGCGAGCCCTACGTCGAAGGTAACATCATCATGATAGCCTAGGTTGAATTGGGGCCTAAAATCTAAGGAAATCAATAACGGAAAATCAAAACCATATTCAATTCCCACCGTTCCGGTCAGAAATCCATATGCATCTGATTCCTTTTCACGGTAATAAGGACCATAATAACGATCATCATAACTTACAAATCCTGCCCCAATCCCCGGGCCAGCATACCAATTGAAACCTCCGTCTATATTCCAGACCCATTGATAGATCCCGGTAATTTTTAAGGCATTCCAATGGTTTTTGCTGTGCCAAGCAAGACCGAATTCCAAGCGGTTGTTATCGCCTATTCCTCGTTGGTAATTCACTTCTGGACCAAAACCATCGCTGTCCCCAATTCTAAGTCCAATTGCGTTTTTCGATATCTCTTGCGCAGTTCCTGCATATCCAAAACCTACGGATATAAGAATTAAAAAAATGTACTTCTTCATAATTTTTGTTTTAGTTATATTCTAAAGGGTAAAAATAACTGTAAACCGAAATGGCCTTAGTTAATGGCGTCCTAATCCTTTCTCCAAATTTTACAAATCTTTGTTAAGTTATTTCTAACTTTACCTATTAGAATGGAAAGGCATATAGAGAATTTTAAAAAAATATTCAATGGTGAAATTTATACAGATTCGCTTCATACTTCTATTTATGCCACCGATGCATCGGTCTATCGAAAAATTCCTTTTGCCGTAGCATTTCCAGAAAATGAAGAAGGAGTTAAACAGCTGATTTTCTTTGCTAATACACATAAAACAAGTCTGGTTCCACGAACGGCTGGCACCTCTTTGGCTGGGCAATGTGTAGGTGGTGGAATAGTGGTCGATGTATCAAAATATTTTACTGAGATAATATCGGTCGATCCGTATAAAAAGACTGTGACCGTCCAGCCCGGAGTAGTGCGAGATGACCTTAATGCTTTCTTAAAACCTTATGGTCTTTTTTTTGGGCCAAACACATCAACATCTAATAGATGCATGATTGGCGGAATGGTGGGGAATAACAGTAGTGGCACAACTTCCATTCAATACGGGGTAACCCGGGACAAGGTTTTGGGAATGGAAACACTCCTTTCCAATGGCGAGAAAGTGAGATTTGAGCAAATTTCAAAAACGGGATTTCTTCAAAAAACTCGGTTGAATTCCTTGGAAGGGAAAATTTATAAAACGATTTATGAAGAACTGATTTCTCCAGACACACAGATGGAGATAAACAGCAAGTTTCCAAAACCAGAAATTCACCGACGGAATACTGGTTATGCGGTGGACGCACTATTGAAAACATCGGTCTTTGGAAATATTGAGGAGGAATTCAATATGTGCAAATTACTCTCTGGAAGTGAGGGAACGTTGGCCTTCACTACAGAAATCACGCTCCAACTAGATGTATTGCCGCCAAAATTTTCTGCCATTGTCGCATCCCACTACAAAACGCTTGACGACTGTCTGAATGACGTACAGATTGCGATGTCACATAATTTATACACTTGCGAGATGATGGACGATGTGATTTTGGATCGTACCAAGCACAATAAGATGTACCAGGCCTATCGATTTTTTGTAAAAGAAGACCCGAGAGCAATTCTTTTGTTGGAATTGAAAAGCGACACAATAGCTGATCTCGATTTTCAGATTGCCGCCCTTTTGGATTCCTTGAAAATTTCAGGTCTAAGTTATCACAATCCAGTATTGAGGGAAAAGAACATAGACTTGGCATTGGAACTTCGAAAAGCAGGTCTAGGGTTATTGGGAAATATGGTCGGCGACCGAAAAGCTGTGGCCTGCATAGAGGATACCGCAGTTGCTCTTACCGATTTGACTTCTTATATAAAGGAATTTTCCGCACTGATGGAAAAATTTCAACAAAAGGCTGTGTATTACGCCCACGCCGGTGCAGGAGAATTGCATCTGCGCCCAATTTTAAATCTGAAAAAAGATGGTGATGTTCAGCATTTCAGGCAAATAACGACCGAAGTAGCGTTGCTCTGTAAAAAATATAAAGGATCCTTCTCAGGGGAACACGGGGATGGAATCGTTAGGGCCGAATTCATTCCTTTGCTGATCGGCGAAAAAAACTATGAACTTCTAAAGCGAATTAAATCTGTTTTTGATCCACAAAACATCTTTAATCCCGGAAAGATAGTTGACGCTTTCCAAATGGATGAAAATCTTCGATATGAAATTGACAGAGAAGAGCCAAACATAGAAACGCTAATGGATTTTGGCGATTACCAAGGAATTCTTCGTCTTGCCGAAAACTGCAATGGAAGTGGTGATTGCAGAAAAAATGAAAATGCGCCGGGTGCAATGTGTCCGAGTTATCAAGCCACAAAAAATGAGAAAGATACTACACGAGCAAGAGCAAATATACTGCGCGAGGTTTTGACCAATAGTGCAGCTTTTATCAAGTTTGATTCTGAGGATTTGAGAGAAGTGATGGATTTGTGTATCAGTTGTAAAGCCTGTGCGAGCGAATGCCCGAGCAATGTGGATATCAGTATTGCAAAAGCCGAATTTTTATATCAGTATAACAAAATCCATAAGGTATCGCTCTCCAATAAACTCTTCGCAAAAAGTACTAAGTTGAACAAAATGACCACCCGTTTCCCGAAATTGTCAAATTGGTTGTTTTCCAATGCAATTACTTCCAATATCATTAAGAACATTGGGGGAGTCCACGAAAATCGATCTCTTCCGAAAATATCAGCAGAAAGTCTCAGTAAACAGTTTAGAAATAAAAGAGATTCGTTTGAAAAACATCACTACGAAAAGAAGAATCTAGGAAATGTGCTTTTGTTTATTGATGAATTTAGCAATTATCTTGATTCCGAAATAGCTGTTGATGCCTATTTACTTTTAAAAAACTTGGGATATAATGTCCACATTGTCGATATGTTGGACAGCGGCAGGGCGTTGATTTCCAAAGGGTTTTTGGATGAGGCCAAAATAGAAGTCGATAAAAACATGGTACATCTAAAGGACAAGGTTTCAGATAATTTCCCATTAATCGGCATCGAGCCTTCAGCAATTCTTTCCTTTCGGGATGAATATTTGAGATTGGCGTCCGACAAAGCTTCAGCGACAAATATATCAAGACATTCGTTTTTGATCGAGGAGTTTTTGGCAATGGAAATGAAAAAGGGAGTTATCACTTCGGAACAATTTACTTCAGAAGGAAAGCATATTAAAATCCACACTCATTGCCATCAAAAATCGCTCAGCAACCAAAAAGTGACTTTCGATATTTTGAACTTACCAATAAATTACAAACCCACAATAATACCTTCTGGATGTTGCGGAATGGCGGGCAGTTTTGGCTATGAAAAGGATCATTACGATGTGAGTATGAAAATAGGGGAGTTGAAACTTTTTCCTTCCATAAGGAAATCGTCGGAAGATATTATTATTGCTTCAAATGGAACCAGTTGTCGTCATCAGATTTTGGACGGTACAGGACGGAAAGCGCTGCATCCGATTACCATTCTTAAAAATGCGTTATTAATGACCAACAGGACATGAAAATTATGTTAGGTTCAATTTATACTTCTGTCGATAGTTTAAATAACGATTCCTCGTTGCCCTGTTGCCATTTAACACCTCAAAATCATTTTTGAATAATTCCATCTGAAAGTTTACATTTGTTCAAATTAACGCAATGGCTGGAAATTCCTTCGGAAAAATCTTTAAGCTTACCACTTTTGGCGAATCTCATGGTGCCGCAATTGGCGGGGTTATAGATGGTTGTCCTTCAGGTGTGGCTTTGGATTTTGAAGCAATTGAAACTGAAATGCAACGCCGCAAACCGGGTCAATCTTCCATTGTTACTCAACGAAAAGAAGAAGATGCAGTAAAGTTTCTTTCAGGAATATTTGAAGGAAAGACTACCGGCACTCCCATAGGTTTTATCATTGAAAATAAAGATAGTAAACCAAAGGATTACGATCATTTAAAAGACGTATACCGTCCTTCCCACGCCGACTTCACCTATCAAAAAAAATATGGCATACGCGATTATCGTGGTGGCGGACGATCATCGGCCCGTGAAACTGCCTGTCGTGTTGTTGCAGGTGCAATTGCAAAACAGCTACTTCCAGAAATTAAAATCAACGCTTTTGTTTCATCAGTGGGACCCATTTTTATCGATAAACCTTACCAAGAATTGAATTTTTCATTGATAGAAAACAATCCAGTTAGATGCCCTGATAAGGAAACAGCCGACAGAATGGAAACTTTGATAAGGGAAACCAGAAAGAATGGCGACACCGTTGGCGGGACCATAACCTGCGTGGTCCAGAATGTTCCAATTGGTCTGGGAAACCCTGTTTTTGATAAACTTCATGCCCAATTGGGAAAAGCGATGCTTTCAATAAATGCGGTAAAGGGATTTGAGTATGGCAGCGGATTTGGTGGTGCAAAGATGAAAGGCAGCGATCACAACGACTTGTTCAACCCAGATGGAAGTACAAAAACAAATTTGAGTGGAGGAATCCAAGGAGGGATCAGCAATGGAATGGATATTTATTTCCGAATCGCTTTTAAACCAGTGGCAACGCTTATTCAAAAACAACAAACCATCGACAATCAAGGAAATGAAGTGGAGATGGAAG
>CAZMDY010000147.1:0-4666 GCA_964565295.1 uncultured Aequorivita sp.
GGCGCAGGATGTAGCCGCGGTCGTTTATTTTTTATTCGGTTTTCATATACCCAAAAATCAAACAGCGTTCGGTGCCGGGGACAAAATCACCGGCCAACCGAAGGTCTAGACCGTATGCATAAGCCACTGCACTGTTGTTGGCTCGATATCGGATCCTTACATTTTCGAGTGTATAAGGATTCACATTGGTCATGTTCTTAAAGTACAATTCGGAATTCAAACGGAACTTTCTGTCCCACATAATAAAACTATAATCATTGCCCAATACCAAATGGACGGATTGTTGGGCCTTCACTTTTGGTAGTACGGCTCCAGTTGAATCTCGGAGCTCCCTATAAAAAGGAGGTTGATGATAAAGCCCTCCTGAAACCCTGAACAACATGTCCATATCCCAATCCGGTTTAAGTGCAATTTGCGCTCTCGGACTAAATACAGTCTGTGTATGGCTGGCTATACTTTTTCCATTCACGTTCCAGTTGTGTGCACGAACCCCTGCATTGAGCCAAAGATCACTGCTTCCAACACTTGTTCTTCGGCTCCATTGCGCATATCCTGAAACACGGTCAATTTGTACATCGTTCATTGCCCGCACGCTGTTATAAGGCACGATGGGAGAAGTATAAGGTAAATAAGGCTGATCATTTGCAGGAAGTATGGGAGGACGGATGATAAAACCGGCCGAATCGATCATTTCATATTCCTGGATGCGGTCGCGGATGTCTTCGTGGGTGTATTTTATTCCATATTCAAAATTGTTATCTTCAATGGTAAGATTTCCTTTGTGCTCTACATTGAATATCAAAGCGTCCAGGTCATTTCGAGCGTGGGTGAGTTGGGATCCTACCCCTCGAGTAAATTTCACGGTGCCAAGACCGGAGCCTCCAATATCCGTGTCCACCTCTCCGAGCCTATATTCAGCCAGAATGTCGAAGTGCTCTTGTTCCGTGGTCTGATAAATGGAACCGATCAGTTTTGCGGTGTAATTATCAGATGCCACCCAAGTTGATTTTAAAGCCCCAAAATATGTGTTGTAGCGATCTTTTTCTTCCCCTTCATAAAATACAACCAAAGCTATGGGATCGGAAATAGTCCCAAAATTGGTCTGTCGGGTAAGCGGTTCGTAACGGTAATCGTTGATGGAAACATTTCCAAGGAAACTTAGCTCAAATTTATTGGTAAAGCGATAGGTCAAATAAGTTTGGGCATCAGCATATTTTGGACGGTAATTTGTTTCAGTCTCTTTTGCATTGACAAACAGACTGTTGTCGCGATAACGGATTCCTGCAATTCCGGAGAACCTTCCGTTTTTTGAAACTCCTTCCACAGAACCGCTAGCCCCCAAAAGACTGAGATCCAACGAGGCTCCATAATTTACTGGCTTGCGATAAGTGATATCCAATACCGAAGATAATTTATCGCCGTACTTGGCCTGAAACCCTCCTGCCGAGAACTCAACATTGCTGGTAAGATCGCTGTTTACAAAGCTCAATCCTTCCTGTTGGCCACTGCGGATCAGAAATGGTCGATAAACCTCAATTTCATTCACATAAACCAAGTTTTCGTCATAGTTCCCGCCACGAACGGCATATTGGGTACTCAGTTCGTCGTTGCTGTTGACCCCAGGAAGTGATTTCAATAGGTTTTCAACCCCTGCGTTTGCTCCCACCATTTTTCGGATCACCTCCGGTGAAATGGTGGTTACGCCCTCTACACGTTTGTTCTCCCGTCCAGAAATTACCACTTCACTTATTTGTTCAATACTTGTGCTCAGAACGGGATTTAGTTCATAATCTTGGTTTGCGGAAAGGTTTACGGTAATGCGGACCATTTTATGGCCCACGTGGGTAAAGATAATGGTTACTTCTTGTTCTGCCGGAATTTCCAGAATATAAAAACCGTTCAGATCGGTCATGGTTCCTGTATTCTCAAAGGACACATTCGCGCCTATCACAGGTTGGTTGGATTCGTCCAAGGCAATCCCTTTAATGGTGGCTTTTTGTGCACAAATCACTGTCGTAAACAGAAATAAAAGTAGGGTAAGCGGGAAGTGGATCGTTTTCAAATGCAAAGCACAGGGTTTATTTTCTGAAAAATTTTGCTTCAAAAGTAGTACTATTTCCCACATTATCTATAACAATAAGTTTCAAATTGTTCTCAGTTTCTGAGTTGACCGCATCTTCAAAATCGTAGGTCAATACATTGGTTTTATAGTCGTATTCCATCAGGATGAATTTACCGTTGATAGTTCCACGGTACGAACTTATTCCGCTCTCTCCATCTGTAATCTTGATTCGGAGGTTAGGTTGGTTGCTTATCCATTTCCCATCGGAAAAATTCAAGGGTTGGATCTTCGGTACTGTCGAATCGGAAGCGATCACATAGTCGCCAAAAAGTCGGGTTCTGGCTGTCAACCTGTCGCCTTTGCGGCTGGAGGGAGTATACCAAGGTTGTCCTCTATAATCTAGTCTACCTATATAAAGCCTATTTTTGTCCTCTTCCAGATAGTTGGAAATATCGGCGGTTATGGATATGTTTTTATGAATTGGTACAATATCCGTATGGAATTTTAAAGTGTCGCTGTTTACCTTAATGTCCAGAAAAACATTTTCATAAAGGCTGTTTGCCGGAATGTAGATGCTGAATTTTCCTTTCGTTATTGAAGAGGCGTGGTCTGAAAAAATATAGTCATCGGTTTCTTGTATTCCACGGGGCTTCTGGAGCTCCATTTTTTTCCCCTGGATGGGGATAATCACCCGCACATCGTTCCCTTTAAAATCTTTGACCAAAATTTGGTACGAGTAATCCAGGCTGTCATTTGCAACAACATAGCCATTGTCGTCTTCCTGGACAATGATGCTCAACGGATTGTTCGCTTCTCTAAACAATTTCTGTATTTGGATTCTATTGGTCCTGTACTGTTCATAATCAGTATAACGGTTTTTGTAACGGGTTTCGCTGAAGGAGAATTTATCAAACCGCACTTTGAACTTGGTTGTATTATTAAGAAAAGTCTCCACGCTGTAAGCACCATTTTTATTTGCAGCTCCGTCCAATCGGTCAAACACTGAGACCCCAAAACCTATTCTTCCAAAGGCAATCACATTTTCGGTCTTGTAATTTCCGTCCTTTTGTTTAATCAAGCGAAGTTTGCTTGGCTCTTGGCTATGGTTTACTTGGGCGTCCTCTCCAATTGGGTAAACAAAAACAGCGTCTACGACAGGCGGTCTGTTGTCAGGAACATTTATTCCGAATAGCATTGGGTTCATCGGGCGTTGTGAACCGTCGCGTATCTCGAAGTGCAAATGTGGTCCGCCACTGCCTCCGGTATTGCCCGAATATGCAATCAAATCACCTTTCTTCACTGGAAGCAGGGATGCTTCTGGAAAAAGTTCTATTTCAAAAGATTCCTTTTGATATTGGTTGCTCTTGACATATTCCTCAATTTTCCCCGCAAATCGCTGTAGATGCGCATACACTGTGGTATATCCATTGGGATGCATAAGATAAACTGCCTTTCCATATCCAAAATGTTGCACATTTATTCTGCTCACATAACCATCTGCACTGGCATAAACGGGCAAACCTTCCCTTTGCTGTGTTCGAATGTCTAGACCACTGTGGAAATGGTTGGCTCGCAATTCTCCAAAATTCCCCGATAGACTCATAGTGATATCCATCGGATTCGCAAAATAATCAGTGGGAATCTGGGTTTGCCCAAAGGAAATTGTAAATATAAATAAAATCGACCAGCAGGTTCTTCTCATAGTATAAGACGATTGAGCTATAATAAATGGGAAGGCACGGGTTTTATTGCCTTGTTTGTTCAATAATACGAAAAATAAAACAAAAACAATTTGCTTTTTAAGCTTGGTATGTTAACTTTGTCCTTACAGTATTGAACCCGACTTTTCAATGAGCAATCTTACTGAAATTGTTGATTCCTTAGAAAATAGCATTGGCCGTCTGCTTAAGAAGCAGTCAGAAACAGGCAAGGTCAACCAACAATTGGAAAAGGAAATCAAAGTTTTAAAAGCCCAGAATCTGCAGTTTGAACAAGAGATAGCTGCTTTGGGAGAAAAATACCGCTCTTTGAAGTTGGCAAATTCATTACTTGGCAGCGATCAAAATAAACGAGAAACGAAACTCAAAATAAATGCTCTAATACGGGAAATAGACCAATGTATTGTCCAACTTTCCGTATAATAACCTGACAATGGCCGAACCATTAAAAATCAAAATATCAATCGCGGACAGGATATATCCCCTGACGATAAGCCCATCCCAAGAAGAGGGACTGCGATTGGCCTCAAAAAAAATTGAGGAAATGATCAAAAAGTTCGAAAAAAGCTATGCAGTGCGCGACAAACAAGATGTGTTGGCCATGTGTGCCCTTCAGTTTGCAGCACAGGTAGAGCAAAAGGAAATTGACAAATCAAGCAACATCCAAGAAGCGGAAAAAAGATTGGAAGCTTTGGAACAGTTGTTGCAAGAAAACTTGTCATAAACGTTCTTTACATAAAATAAGGTTACTGCCTACATTAATGCTGATTTTTGGTAAACTCAACAGGAATTCTTTAGAAAGGGTGAGTTGAAGTTGTAAAAGCGTGCCGTTACCGATACCAATCGGGAAGACGGATACTTGACCAGCTTGTTAACCCTAAACTTG
>CAZMDY010000148.1:0-4641 GCA_964565295.1 uncultured Aequorivita sp.
TTGCAGGGTGAAACGATAACTATGCAGAAAGAAACAGAAGCTTGGTACGCATCGTGGTTCAACACGCCCTATTATCATGTACTCTATAGGGACAGGGACCATCGGGAAGCGGCTTTTTTTATGGATTCACTTACACGCTATTTAAATCTTAAAGAAAATGATACCATATTGGATCTTGCTTGTGGAAGAGGCCGCCACGCCAAATATCTTTCCAAAATGGGATTTGATGTAACCGGAGTGGACCTCTCTAAGGAAAGCATTGCTTATGCCAAACAATTTGAAAATTCAAGGTTACATTTTGAAGTTCACGATATGTGCGAACCATATCCCCAACAATTTGATGCCGTGTTCAACCTTTTTACGAGTTACGGATATTTTGAAAAAGATATAGATAACCTACGTACAATAGAAGCCATAAAAGAAGAATTAAAACCAAACGGATGTGGGGTGATCGATTTTTTAAACGTCGAATTGGCCATTAAAAATTTGGTACCAGAGGAAACGAAGAAAGTCGGTGGGTTGGTGTTCCACATCGAAAAATATGTTGAAAACGGATTTATTTTTAAGAACATCCGTTTCCAAGAAGAAGGAAAAGATTATTTCTTTACGGAACGTGTAAAAGCGTTGACATTGGCCGATTTTAAAAATTATTTCAACGAAGCAAAAGTCCAATTGAAGTCTGTTTTTGGCGATTACCAGTTAAATGATTTTGAAGAATCCACCTCGGAACGATTAATACTTATTTTTGGCCGATGAATTACATCTTACTGTTTTTGGCCGTAGCAGTCGGGTATGTTGTCGCCCGAATCCTTAATAGAAGTGACCTGAAGAACATGGAAATCGTCATGGCTTTCAGCGGCGCCTTTTTACTTTCCATTACGGTTTTTGAACTTCTTCCCGACGTGTTTGAAGCTCCATCAAAATACACCGGAGTTTATATTATGCTGGGGATTCTGTTGCAGATTTTCCTCGAATTCTTTTCAAAAGGAGCCGAACATGGACACGTACATCTACATTCGGAAAACAAACATTTTCCTTGGATTTTGTTCATCAGTTTGGGAATTCACGCTTTTATGGAAGGATTTCCCATTTCAGAAGACAACAATCTATTAGTAGCAATTATCATCCATAAAATCCCTGTGGCCATTATTCTTTCTTTCTTTTTCATCAATGCTGGCTACAAAAAATCGACTACACTGTGGTTTCTATTCTTATTTGCGCTTATGACTCCTTTGGGAAGTTTTATTTCGGCACATTATGAATTTGTACATGAATACGAAGCCCAAATAAATGCAATGGTAATTGGAATATTCCTGCACGTTTCGACCATCATTCTTTTTGAAAGCTCGAAAAACCACAAGTTCAATCCTTCCAAAATGGCCGCAGTTATTTTAGCGGTTGTGATTGCATATTTTCTCTAATCGGATTTAAGAAGATCAGTTTCAGGCTGGGTCTTTTGATGGTATAGAAGCGCATTGGAAACCATTCGAAGCTCGCCATAGGAAAACTTTTCGTCAATCTTGCTTTTTAGGTCGCCTAAGCCGTGGTGTGGGATGGTTTCCATTAGGTTTTTGAGCTCAATGTATTTATTCTCAGGCATTAGTTCAGTTATCTCTATCTCTCCCGTAGACAAGAAAGTACTGAGATGGCCTTCAATGGTGCCGGGGGTAAGATTTCGTTCCTTCGCAATTTCAAAAATGCTCATTCCGCTTTTAAATAATTCGTAAGAAATCTGCTTGGTGCTGCTTTCCCTATGAACAATTTTAGAGGAAGCCTTTCGTTCTATTCCGTTTTTGTCGCAATATGCATTAATTAACTCAAGAATTTGACCGCCGTATTTTTCGAGACGGACTCTTCCAATGTCAGGTATTGTGCGCAGTTGCTTAGCATTGATCGGCAAAATCTCGCACATTGCAAACAAGGCTTTTTGCGTAAAAACTTGATAAGGTGCGATATCTTCGTCTGCAGAAAACATGGTTCGAAGCGTTCTAAGATCTTCAAACAACTTTTTATGTTCGGTAGAAGTCGCCAAATTTTCCTTCCGTTTTGGTTTTTCTTTTTCCTGCAAGGCAGCTCTGGCTCGCATATCTAGATATTTTGAGGTTTTAAAACCATCGTTCAAACCCTTAAAAATGTATAATTTGGCTGCTAACAAATCTTCCAGAATCCCAAACTGGTTTGTAATTTCCTCTTTCACGGTTTTATTATCGGTGGTAAATCTCAATTCATCCAACGGTTTTTTGACAAATTCCCTAGTGTGCTTCTCAAAATATGAAATCCCTTTTTTAAAACGTTCTTGGATTACAGCATTATTTTCTGGCGCATTTTCTTCACTCAACTTTTCAAGTTGGGATTTAAAACTGGTATTGATCTTTAAAAGCTCGGTGATTCCTTTTTCTTTTAAAAAAGTTAATTGCTCCAACAGATTGCCTTGAACGCTCCCTTTGTTTTTTTGATAAATATCAATAGCTCGGCTGATAGGTCGAAGAAAAGAATAGAAATTGAATATCTCGTCGATTAAGTTTAGTTGATAGGTTTTTTGAGAGGCATTCAATAACGAAGAGTCAGGTTGGTTTTCCTCAGCTACTTTATTAAAAGAAGCTACCTGAAGATTGTTGATAATACTTTTCTTGCTAATTGGACCGGTCAAGACTATGCCTTCCAGTGTTTTACATCTGCTCAATGCAACGTATGTCTGTCCGTGGGCAAAGGCTTCCTGTGCATCGATAATTACTTTTTCAAAAGTCAGTCCCTGACTTTTATGAATGGTTATAGCCCACGCCAAGCGCAATGGGATTTGGGAAAATGAACCAATCTCCTCCTCCACCATTTCCTTTGTATCCGGCTTTATGGAATATTGGATATTTTTCCAGGTTTCTGGAGTTGTAACAATATCAAATTCGTCATTTGGGCAGCGCACCACGACCTCTTCCTTAGCCAGTTTGACAATTGTCCCGATTTTTCCATTGAAGTAACGTTTTTCGGGAGAGCTGTCATTTTTGACAAACATAACCTGTGCGCCCACTTTAAGTTCCAATTCAAAATGGGTTGGAAATGTGTATTCGGGAAATTTTCCATCCACATTAGCTTCATAAAAAGAGCTTTTGCCTTTCAACTTTTTTAATTCTGCAATGTTTATTCTATCCGCTCGGTTATTGTGTGTGGTAAGGGTAATATATTCTTCGCCATCAGTTGCTGAAAAATTTGGAATAAAGCGTCGATTAAGAGTTTCAGAGGATTCCGGACTGAGGCAATCATTTCTGATTTCGTTCAATATCTTTATAAAATCCTCACTTTCCTGTCTATAGATATGTTTCAGTTCAATGGAAATTGCATTTGAACTTTCATAAGCATTGCTTCCAAAAAAAAATCCGGTATTGTAGTACTGTTTTAAAAGTTGCCATTCCGATTCCTTGATAACGGGCGAAAGCTGCTGCAGATCGCCGATCATTAAGAGTTGTACGCCGCCAAAAGGTTTGCTCCTATCTCTAAACCTGCGAAGCACTTGGTCGATCCCATCCAACAAATCGGCACGGACCATACTTACTTCATCAATAACCAGCAAATCCATGGATTTGATAATATTGATTTTCTGCTTACTGAACTTTTTTGAAAATGAATTGTTTTGTCCACTTGAGTTTTCGGGCAAAATTGGGCCAAAAGGCAATTGAAAAAAGGAATGGATGGTAACGCCTCCCGCATTGATTGCCGCAACTCCGGTTGGTGCCACAACTACCGTTCTTTTAAGGGATTCGCTCTTTAGTTTGTGCAGAAACGTAGTTTTCCCTGTCCCGGCTTTTCCGGTCAGGAAAATATTCCTGTCGGTAAAGTTGACGAAATTCCATGCCAGTTCCAATTGTGGATTATTGATCATTAGGAAAGATGGTTACGCTTTTAACTGAATAAAGATACTTAAAAAGTAATAAATTGCTAAAAACAATAAATTACCAAGATTATTTCTCGCTCAGGACGGCCATTTTGCCAATAGTATCCAAATATTCATTCTAAAAACAACTCATTTTCTAATGCTCATGTTTTAGATATTTGTGTTTCGGGATAGATAAAAAAAGCTATTTTTAAAAACTCTAAAAACAACCCAATATGCTCCCTTGGCATCAATATTTAATAGGAATATTTTTTATACTCGCCGGAATGAACCACATCCGGAAACCTAAGTTATATGAGCGAATAATTCCTCCCTATTTTCCCGCACACGGAAGTGTGGTCCTCCTTAGTGGAATCGTGGAAATGGTCTTGGGATTTATGATAATGAACAAAAACTCACAAGTTGAAGCTGCTTGGGGAATTATCATTTTACTGGTCTTGTTTATACCTGTCCATATTTTTATGCTCCAAAATGAAAATGCTTCGATGAAATTACCAAAATGGGTTTTGATTTTACGGCTTCCCCTACAATTCGCACTGTTATTTTGGGCTTATTTGTACACCTGAAAGAATTAAACCCAATTGAATTGCTGCATATTTATCCAAAAATATCATTTAAAAGACCCGCAAGTCGAATTCCTCCTTTGTGAAGTTGGCTTCTAACCGTATCCATATAACGATAGGCATAACCATAGCCCAATTTCTCCCCTGTTTTTGTGTTTTCGTAAATATCTTCGCACAAAATACGACTGTCAT
>CAZMDY010000149.1:0-4623 GCA_964565295.1 uncultured Aequorivita sp.
ATAGAATAATGTCAAAATGTCATTGTCATATTTTAATACTTATTTAAGATTGTTGAAATGGGAATAGAGTAAATTTGCAATTCAAAATCAAAACCAAATTATCTATGAAAACCAAAACTATGAAAATCTCTATGCTAGCCTTTGTTCTGATTGGCACAATCGCTTGTAAAAACACTGAGAAAGAAACGAATGTGGAAATAGAACCCGCTGCGGAAGCGTCGGAAATGGCCCACGAATATAAGGTGGACACTGCAAATTCAGAAATTAGATGGGAAGGATCCAAACCAACTGGCAAGCACCACGGCACTATTGATCTTTCTTCTGGATCTTTTTCAGTTAATCGAGGAACCGTTGAAGCTGGAAAATTTGTGATTGACATGAATACTATCACCGATGAAGATCTTGAAGGAGAACAAAAAGCAAATCTTGAGGCTCACTTAAAAGGAACGGCCGAAGGAAAGGAAGGTGATTTTTTCAATGTTCAAGAATATCCCAACGCAACTTTTGAATTGACCGGTGTTGAGGGTAATATGGTAAAAGGAAATTTGACAATTAAAGATAAAACCAATCCAATTGAGTTTCCTGCTTCGGTAACTATTAATGGCGATAAACTTAATCTTAGAAGTGAAACCATCGAGTTGGACCGGACTAAATGGGGAGTGAATTATGGATCTAAATCTATTTTTCCAAACCTTGGGGATCAATTTATCAGTGATTCCATCAAAATTACAGTATCAATAGTTGCCAATAGAGCATAAATTAAAAATGTTATCAAATTCGAAAAGAGAGGTGTTAACGCCTCTCTTTTTTTTTTGGAGACTTCCCAGGTTTTAGGTTAATAGAGGCTTTAAAAAAAAGTTATGGCAATAAATCCTGAAGAGCCGATTCAATGTTATAGAATTGGAATCCATATCCGAGTTCTTCTATTTTATGGGAACTCACTAATTGTCCTTCTACCACAAGGATAGCCATTTCGCCCAAAATCAGCTTTAGGAAAACTGAAGGAATCGGTGGAAGAACAAGCGGACTACCCAATTGATTGGCAATCAGCTTGACCAATTTTTTATTCTGAACTGGATTGGGAGCAACAGCGTTATACTTGCCTTCCAATTGATTTTGAAGTATGAAAAGATAAATGCCGGCTATATCTTTGATATGAATCCAAGATTGCCATTGGTTACCTGAGCCCAACGCTGCCCCTAATCCAAGTTTAATAGGTTTTACAAGTTTTGGCAAAGCGCCATCGTCCTGAGCCAATACCATTCCCGTCCTTACTTTTGACACCTCCATTCCCAGTTCTTTGAATCGGACAGCAGCTGCTTCCCACGCAACTACTACTTTTGCCAGGAAAGTGTCGTCCACTTCTTCATTTTCCTCAGTGTACAGTTTTGTTTCTGAATTAGGATAAATGCTTATTCCACTTGCAGAAATAAAATGGACAATTTCGTGGTCTATTTTTTGGAGGGTCGTAAAAAGCAAGTTCATAGAGACTACCCTACTGTCAATTATTATTTTTCTTTGCTTATTGGTCCATCGTTTTGATATAGAGGCACCGGCCAAATTGATGATTGCAGTTGTTCCTTTAAAGGCTTTTTCGTCTATTTCCCCTTTTTGGGGATTCCAGTAAAAACCTTTGTAATTTTCTTTTCTCTGAATTTTATCGCTACTGGTAGTTAGATAATTGACTGCAATTCCCGCATCCAAGCATTTTTTGGTCAATTCCCTGCCGATGAGCCCCGTTGCACCTGTTATCAATATCTTTTTCATCTTAGGCTTAAAATTACTTTATCAGTCTGACACCCCAAATGCCATTAACGGAAGATTATGAAACTCGGGATGAGGTTTATGATTTGTAAAATTTATATAAGTGAAATTCAATTTTTGTAGGCTCGCAACATCTCTCTTTTCCCTGGAGGCCCCGGCAGGCGGGACACTGAAAAGCCAACATTCTGCATAGCCCTGCGAGCTTTTCCATTGGCAGCGTATGTAACCAGAACGCCATTGTTTTTCAGTGCATTGTACATTTTTTGAAAAATAGATTCTGTCCAAAGTTCTGGTTGTACCCTAATTCCAAATGCATCAAAATAGATCAGATTGAATCTTTGCAGATCAGATATTTCGGAAAATAATTTCTGTTGTTTTGTCAGTGCGAAGTGTTCGGAAATTGCGATTCTTTTTTCCCACGGAGCATCATGAATAATTGATACTATTTCATAAATGTGTTGTGTTTTGACATCAGGGTATGGCCCCTGTACGATTGCGGGAAAATCGAGAAGATGAACTTCCTTTGTGTCAAGAGGAAATGCCTCGACCCCAGTGTAATCAGTTTTCCATCCGTTTTTTTTACTCTCTAAATAAGTGAGAATACAATTTAAACCTGTACCAAATCCTATTTCCAAGATTGAAATTTCGGAAGCACGATTCTGCGTATACCAATATTGTAAACCTTTTTGAATAAAAACATGCAACGCTTCGGCCAAGGCGCCATTTTTTGAATGGTATTGTTCATTCCATTCCGGAATGTGCAACGTGTACGAACCGTCACCTGTTCTTAATAATTTTCGTTTCAAAAACTATTCGTTTTCGACTGTCGGAAGTAATACGCCGCTTGCTTCAAGAGCTAAAGTACGTTTTGGCTCTGTGATTGCAGCAATTTCTTCAGGAGATTTGCCTCCATCTTCTGCGTAATGTTGTTGGTCTTTTACACTCATAACTTCAACATAAGCTTTTCCGGAAACAATGATATCCCTTCCTGAAATGTCCTTTGGCATAAAAAAACCATAATCTTTAAATCTCACCATTGTTTCATCCTCCCCCATATCAAGTTTCATCCAACAGCCTTTTTTCTGGCAGACTTCTTTCACTTCGGAAATAAATTTGACATTGATGGTGTCACCCAGAGTTAAGCTTTCAAATTTTTGGATCATTTCAGCTTCTGTTAGGACAGATTCGTCCGAGATTTTGTCTCCAAACGATTGATAATTGATCGCGATTTTTTCGGTTTCAACAGTTTGGTCCATTTCTTTCACTTCTTTGTTCTCGTTTTTACAGCCTACTGTAACCCCAATTAGAGCAAGGATAATAAGTGCTTTTTTCATCTTGAAAGTAATATTAATTTATTGATTGGTAATAGATTGCAATCTTAGTGATTTTTTGGATTTTTTATGGTCTAATTTTTTGTTATTTTTACAAAATAAATATTTTTCTCGATGAATTCTTCTACAACCGAAAAAATCCGAATCCAGAAAGCGGATAAATCCAGCATTGGTCAAGTTGATTTTGACAACTTGGTTTTTGGCAACATTTTTTCTGATCATATGTTTGAATGTGATTATAAAGATGGGGCTTGGCTAAATCCGACCATCAGGCCTTATGCGCCATTGACTATTTCTCCAGCCGCCAAGGTATTTCATTATGGCCAAGCTGTTTTTGAAGGGATGAAAGCGTATAAAGATGATAACGGGAAGATTTGGCTTTTTCGTCCAGACCAAAATGCCAAGCGAATCAATAAATCTTCGGTTCGCCTTGCCATTCCTGAGTTTCCGGAAAGTATGTTTTTTGAAGCTCTAACAACTTTGGTACGCATGGATGCAGATTGGGTCAGGCCCGGAATTGGCAATTCATTGTACATCCGTCCCTTTTCCTTTGCTACCCAAGCAGGAGTTGGCGCATCACCGTCCACAGAATATAAATTTATGATTTTAATGTCTCCAGCCCAAGCATATTATACTGGGGATATAATGGTTGAAATTGCTGAGCATTACAGTCGTTCTGCCAATGGTGGCGTGGGAGCGGCCAAAGCAGCTGGGAATTATGCAGCACAATTCTATCCTACAAATTTGGCGCGCGAAAGAGGGTTTCAACAAGTGATCTGGACCGATGCAAGCAGCCACGAATATTTAGAGGAGGCGGGAACAATGAACGTTTTTTTCCGGGTGAACGATACTTTGCTGACTGCACCTATCAGTGATCGCATCCTTGACGGGGTAACGCGTAAAAGTGTGATAGCGCTTGCAGAAAAAGATGGGATCTCGGTTGAGCAAAGAAGGGTGAAAGTTTCGGAAATTGTAGAAGCCGCCAAAAACGGAACATTGAAAGAGATTTTCGGCGCTGGAACGGCCGCAGTTATCAGTCCTGTAAGTGCTTTTGGACATCAGAATAAAATCTATAATCTTGATAAACAAACCGACAGCTATGCCACAAAATTCAAAAAAGAATTGATGGACATCCAATATAATCGTGGTGAGGATCCTTTTAATTGGAGATTTGAAGTGGTTTAAAATTGAAACAAATAGATGATTTCCTTAGAATAAAACCCTTTTAGACTTGGTCTGAAAGGGTTTTTTGACACATTCCCGAATTTTAAAATTTCTTTATTCTAAAAGAATCGGTGATGTCTTGGGCAAAGTCGTTAGGACCCTTTTTAGACCTCTCCAACTTTGTGATCAATTGGTTTCCTTTCTAAAATATTACTGTGGTTTATAGAAGGAATAAAACCTGTAGGTTTTCTACCATCGTGATTCCTGTCATCTATTTAATCCTTATTTTTGAAGCCAAATTTACAGTATTATGATTTCCATTGGCCAGCTCATTTTTGCTATTGTTGCTCTTGCTATTTTCATT
>CAZMDY010000150.1:0-1689 GCA_964565295.1 uncultured Aequorivita sp.
GGCTACCGATTATGAAGTCCAAGTAAGGTTCAAATGCTCTGGAGGAATTCCATCTGCATATTCGGCCTCCGTTGTTTTTACCACTGCTTCTACATTTACTTATTGCGACTCGGAATCTTCAGAAGCTTTGCCTAATTATTATATAAGTAATGTAAAGCTCAATACCATTGACAATACCTCAATTCATTCTACTTATTCCGATTTTACGAGTATCAGCACAGATTTGATTGCAGGAGAGACGTATGCCATTTCAATAACAACTACTGCCGACAATCCGAATTACAATACTTCTTATGGGGTTTGGATAGATTATTATAGGAATGAGGACTTTGGGGATCCCGGAGAACAAGTTTTTACGATGGCTACCACTTCCGGTACGGTTGCAACTGGCTTTTTTACAGTACCTGCGGGATTGGATCCTATATCCACAACTATGCGTGTGACTATGGTAAATAGTAATATGCCTCCCGGACCCTGTGATTCTTTTTATTATGGCGAAGTGGAGGATTATACGGTCAACATTCTAAAAAGAAGGGATTTTGTTTATGAAGATTCGGTGTGGACGCCAGAAAACCCCAATGGTGTTAGCACTTCAATAGATAACATCCATATTATAAATGGCGATGCAGTGTTCTATGACGATATTTATGCGAATAATATTTTAATCAATGCAACAGCTACCTTAAACGTTGAAAAAGTTTTGACCATCGCCGGTAATCTTACCATTAATGGAGACCTTGTTTTTGTCAGTACCAGTTCCGGAAATGGAGAACTGGCCGAAGTGCCAGGAACTTCCACAGTCACGGGTGAAGCTACCGTACAAAGATATATGTCCGATCATCGTTCCTACCGAATGGTTAGCAGTGCGGTAAGCACAGCGACTTCAATCCACAACAACTGGCAGGAAGGAGCCAATAGCAATACGGACAATCCAAACCCAGGTTTTGGAACCCACATAACCGGAACTACGACTGATCAGCTCAATGGTTTTGATGCTACTGGTACAGGAAATCCTTCAATGTTTACAGTTGATGTCGCAAATCAACAATTTGTGCCAATCGCCAATACGGACGTAAAACAACTTGCCGTTGGAGAAGCTTATTTGTTGTTTGTCCGTGGAGATAGGAACATTGATTTAACCAAGAACAATGTTTCCAGTGAAACCATGCTTCGCGCGAAAGGAGCACTGCATACAGGGCAGCAGATCCAAAATTTTGCAACTGTAAATCCAGGTGATTTCGTAATGTTTGCAAACCCCTATCAAAGTGCTGTTGATATAAACTCTGTACTCAACAATTCCTCAAATTTGAATACAGGTCACTATTATATCTATGATCCAAATTTGGCAGACCATGGAGCTTATGTTACAGTAACCTTACCGCTCGGAACCAATATATTTGGTTCTGTTGCCAATCAATACCTCCAACCGGGTCAAGGTGCACAGGCTGCTACTCTGGTTTCTGGCAATTCATCAATAGTTTTTGATGAAACTGATAAATTTCCGGGAAACCATACCATCACCAACCGCCATTACTCCAATAGTGATTTGCTGACAGTGCAGTTGTTCACCACTGATAATTTCAACAATGGCGGAGCGGTCCACGATGGTTTTGGGATTGTGTTTGGTTCCGATAATGACAACGCAATAACCCCTGCGGATGCTGTCAAACCGATGAATTTTAATGAAAA
>CAZMDY010000150.1:1789-4607 GCA_964565295.1 uncultured Aequorivita sp.
GGAGTCTTTCATATTTTTTCACCAGATCTAGGCGGACAAGAATTGCAGGTTAACATCACTGATTTAAGCGGAAGATTAATTTATGAACAGACAGCAGAGTGCCTTTCAAGCACTGTTTCCATTGAAATTGACAGAAATATGGCATCGGGTGTTTATTTGGTCACTATTGAAAATGGAAGTGAAACGGCTACAAAACGACTCATTAAAAAGTGATAAAACAATTAGCCTTTAAAGTATTCTGCCATCATTAAAAAATAGTAATTGGACATTTAAATTATTTTAGGAGCTGTGGATTATTATATCAAAACACTTCTGCCAAGAATGTTTGGGACTCTATTTGTGATAAAGCATTATTAAAAAAAGAAAAACTATATTTGCCACAAAAATTTGTATATGGGATATAAATGGTATCGCGCCCTGTTCTTTCTTTTGGCAATAAGCATTTTCTCTTCCTGTGTATCTCGAAAGGAGATTGTTTATTTTCAAGATATTGAAGAGTTAGTACAAAAAGAAGGCGTGAATACATCTGAAATAACATTGAAACCCAATGATTTATTGAGCATCATCGTTTCAGCGGCCGATTTGGAGGCGGCCAGACCATTTAACGTTATTGTGGAATCGCGACCAATAATTAGTGGCAACGACCTGGTGATGAACAATACCCAGCAATTAGGATATCTTGTGGATAGTGCAGGCGATATTCATTTTCCCGTCTTGGGAAAAATCCACGTGGAAGGACTTACCACTAAGAAACTTAACGAATTGCTTATCCAAAAGCTGTCGACTTACCTGAAAGACCCTATCGTCAATATTCGAGTTCAGAACTTTACAATAAGTATATTGGGGGAAGTACACCGACCGGGAACCTTCACGGTTGCGGGCGAGAAAATTTCACTTCCCGAAGCCTTGGGACTGGCTGGGGATCTTACTATTTATGGGAAACGCGATAATATTTTGGTGATTAGAGAAAACGGAACTAAAAAGGATTATGCCTATCTCGATTTTAGAAGCTCAGATGTTCTGGAATCTGAGTATTATTATTTGAAACAAAATGATATTGTTTACGTTGAGCCAAATAGTGCACAGCGACAGAGCTCAAGTTTTAACCGGAACACTTCCGTTTATATAAGTATAGCTTCCCTATTGCTATCCGTTTTGGTTATAATCTTCAGATAAAATATTTAATGGAAGACAAACTTTATAGTAATATTGAAAATCAAGAGCCTACATTACGGGAGCAAGTTGATAAATATGCTCGTTACTGGCCATGGTTCCTTGTTTTTGTGCTTTTTTCGGTCGGGCTCTCCTTGGTTTATTTGCGGTACGCCACACCGATTTACCAAACCACGGCCACCATTCTCATTAAAGATGAAAAAAATAGCGCACTCTCTGAACTTGCAGCTTTCCAAGACCTCGGTTTTACAGGTAGCTTGAACCAGTCCGGCTTTGAAAACGAAATGATAATCCTGAAATCGAAAAGCCTTACGGAAAGGGTAGTTCGTAATCTGGATCTGAACATTCGTTATTTCAAGGAAGGAAAATTTAAGAATGCCGAGATATTTGGAGAAGTGCCATTCCGGGTCACAATTCTTACAAGCGAGGATTCTTTGCGATTTCCTGCGGTGCCATTCTACATTTCTGTGCTTTCAGAACAAAAATTTGAGTTGTGGGAAGAAGAAGGAACTCCTTCGGAATATAATTTCGGGGATCCAATTTCATTGTCGCTCGGACAAGTGACCGTCACCCCCAATATTGAACAGTTAAAACGGTATCTGGTTAATCAAACCGACGCATCTACTATCCAGGTGCAGATAGGTAGTGTTGCGCAAACGGTCAATCAGTTCCGACAAAGTATCCAAATCGAACAATTGGCGAACATGAGCAGTGTGATCCAGCTTTCGCTAAAAGCTCCGAATTCAAGAAAAGCGCGGGTCATCCTAGATGAGCTCATTATGCAGTACAACTTGGATGCAAAGGAAGACCGCAATATGGTTTCACAGAATACCGCCGAGTTTATCAATGCCCGGCTGGGGATCATTACAAATGAACTGGATTCTGTGGAAACAGGAAAAGTGGAGTTTAAGGAAGAAAATAAATTGACGGATATAGCCGTTGAAGGCCAATTGTTTCTTCAGAATGAAAGTGAATTCAATAAGCGCCAATTGGAAGTGGACATGCAGCTTGAATTGGTGGAGACAATGATTGAATCCTTAAAAGGAGGAAGTGAATCTGATTTGCTTCCTACCAATCTCGGGGTGGAGAAAGAAGGTGTGTCTGCAGCTATAAATACATACAACACATTGGTGCTTGAGCGTAATCGGCTCTTGGGAAGCTCAACCGAACAAAACCCAAGTGTCATCAACTTGAACCACCAGATAAACAGCGTTAAAAACACCATTCTTGGAGGTTTGGAAAATGCTCGGACTTCCCTTGAAATAGCTAGAAACGATCTGAATGCCCAAGCTTCTGTAGTTGGTTCTAAAATATCCTCTATTCCATCAAAGGAAAAAGCTTTTAGGAGCATTACACGACAACAAACAATAAAGGAATCCCTTTATTTATATTTATTGCAAAAGCGCGAAGAGAATGCCATTTCACTCGCGGTTACAACTCCTAAGGCTAAAGTGGTGGACTACGCTTTTTCTTCTGGAATGCCGGTTTCCCCAAAACGAAATATTGTTTTATTAGGTGCGGTCCTAATTGGATTATTAATTCCTTTTACTTTTATTTATTTACGTGATCTATTGGACAACAAGGTGCGGGATAGAAGCGATATAGAAAAAGTGACCAAAGCTGTACCAATAATTGGCGAAATTCC
>CAZMDY010000151.1:0-4598 GCA_964565295.1 uncultured Aequorivita sp.
CCTCCGCCAATGCTTCCCATCTGAATTTCGGCCGGAGGAACTACCTCAATGATTGCTCCAGTATAATAATCCAATCCTCTGGCTAGAGTTATGTCCAGTGAAAAAATTGAGGAATTCAAGCCCAAGGTTTCCACAGTTTCAGCAATGAATTTCGTTTCTTCAATGCCTTGAATGCCTATTGTGGAATCAACCAATAATTTACGAAGGCTCAAAAGCTGTTCTGAAATAGTTCCTTTCAGCGAGAATAAAGGTTGTAGTTTTTCAATGGCCGATTGAGATAATCCTTTTTCCAACATTTCTTTTTTCACCCCTTCTTCCCCTATTTTGTCGAGCTTATCCAATGCAACGGTAAAATCGATCAACTTATCCTCCGCTCCGATGGTCTCGGCAATCCCAGCCAATATTTTTCGACTGTTAAGTTTTATAGTAACGGCTTTTAAACCAAGATCACTAAAAACGGCATCATAAAGCAGGACAAATTCCACTTCCTGCCATAAGGATCTGGAACCCACAACATCTGCATCGCACTGATAAAATTCGCGGAACCTGCCTTTTTGTGGTCTGTCTGCACGCCACACGGGTTGGATCTGATAACGTTTAAATGGAAACGTGATCTCATTTCGATGTTGGACCACGTATCGAGCAAACGGAACAGTAAGATCGTACCGAAGGGATTTATCTGATATTTTCGATGTTATCTTTGCACTGTTCTTTTCGGAATAAATGCTGTCGTCAACTTTCGACAAAAAATCACCGCTGTTCAATATCTTAAAAATCAACCGGTCACCTTCTTCACCATATTTCCCCAACAAGGTTTCGTTATTTTCAAAAGAAGGCGTCTCGATAGGTTTAAATCCATATAACACAAAATGATTTTTGATTATTTCAATAATATAGTTTCGTTTTGCTACCTCTTCAGGACCGAAATCACGAGTGCCTTTTGGAATGGATGGTTTCATTTATAGACGTTAAGGTGACTAATTTTTGAATGTAAGAATAATGAACTGGAAACAGAAAGTAAAAAGAAAAAAACTCTTAACCTACAATCCGTATCAAAGCGTTCGCATGAGCGGCAAATATCCTAAATAATAGTAACTTTATCCAAGTTTTGTCGTCTAATGGATTATACAAACGTAAAATATGTTTTCTCTCTTTCGCGAAAATGTTCGTATTGCCCTTGGCTCCATTAAAAGCCAGTTATTACGGACCGTCCTGACCATCATTATTATTGGAATTGGTATTTGGGCATTGGTGGGCATTCTTAGTGCGGTAACTGCATTGGAGAATACCATTTCCTCCAATTTTGCCTCCATGGGAGCCAACACGTTCAACCTGCAGCGCTATGAATTCACAGTTCACAGCAGTCGCGGAGAGCGGGATAAAATCAACCCGATCATCAGTTATGATAATGTGCGGGAATTCCTCGCCAAATATGAATTTCCCACCACAAAAACCTCCATCTCCTTTCAGGGGACCTCAACTGCCGAGGTGAAATATGGTTCAGAAAAAACCGATCCGGAAGTCCAAGTTTATGGTGTGAACGAGAATTTTTTGGAAAATGCAGGGATTGAAATCGAGACCGGACGAAATTTTACCGTTTTTGACATTGAAAACAACAATAGAGTATGTCTTCTTGGTTCGGATTTTTTAAAAAATTTGTTTAAAGATGAAGACCCACTCGACAAAACCATTAGCATCCGCGGCGCAAGGTTCAAGGTTATTGGTGTTTTGGAATCGAAGGGCTCCACTTTTGGCAATAACCAAGATTTAAGGGTCTTCATTCCGATACAAGTTGCACGAGGCATTTACACCCAACCAAACATCAACTATGCCATTAGCGTGAAGGTGGGCGATCAAGATCTTCTGGAGGCTGCTCAAGATGAGGCCATCATTACGTTCAGGAACATCCGCCGGTTGAACCCTGTGGAAGAAAACAATTTTGGATTGGCACGAAGCGATGACCTGATAAATCGCATTGCCTCAATTACGGGCTATTTAACGGTTGCCGCTTGGATTATCAGCATAATCACCATTCTCGGTTCATCTATTGCACTAATGAATATTATGCTCGTTTCTGTAACCGAACGCACTCGCGAGATCGGGGTGAGAAAAGCTTTGGGTGCCAAACGTTCCACAATTTCGACCCAATTTTTTATAGAGACCATTGTCATTGGTCAATTCGGAAGTATTCTGGGTATTGTTTTGGGTGTATTGACGGGATTTGCCTTCGCACAGATTTTTGATTTCAATTTCAGCCTTCCTTGGTCCGCCATGATTTGGGCCACTATCATTACATTTATCGTAGCGGTAATTGCTGGATCCTATCCAGCAGCAAAAGCGGCGGGCTTGGATCCTATTGAAAGTTTACGGCACGAATAACATTGACAAATAATCCATAAACCTGCTTAATTTACGGATCAATCTTCCAAAAGATCGCTGAAATAACTGTAAAGTTCCCCTTTGGTGATCGATGCGCCTTGTTGTATCAATATAAAAATATCCTTGTTCCGATCCTTCTTGATTGCTTTGTTTGATGTGTAAAGGCTTACCGAGTCATCGTGCAAATTTTGTTGAAGCCATTTATAGCCATAAGCTGCAGTTATATCAATAGATGGGTTATCAATTTTTATGGCAATAAGATCCATATGGGTTTCCGATATACGGAACATCATCAACTGTCTTGGGGAGATATGCTCTAAAAACTCCACTTTATTCAAAACACCCTCCCAGATCAAATCGCTGAAAACGTCCAATTCCTGTTCTGCCACTTCGGGTTTATTGGTTTTTATATAGGCCCATTCTTCGGCTGTAATGGATTGCGTAGCCAAAAAATTTATAAACTCGGGATGGAGCTCTTCAAATTGCTCCTTGGTCAATCTTGCGTATTTCATGGTTTTGGAATTTTTGCCAAAGCATTATTGAATAACAATCTATGCTTGTGGCCTCATGAAAAAACCTTTCCCGGGGAATCCGGAAAAGGTTTTTAAGGTAAAATCAATTCTATAACGGTTATTTTGCTTCAGCCACCACATCAAAAGTAAGCGTGCTTACCACATCACGGTGAAAACGGATAGTCGCTTCATACTGCCCTGCACGTTTTACGATGCCGCCCGCGATGGAAATGTACTTTTTATCGACGGAAACACCCTCTTTTTCAAGAACTTCAGCAAGATCGGCATTGGTAATCGATCCGAACAATTTATCGCCATCCCCTGTTTTGGCAGCGATCTTGATTTCAAGTGCAGCCAACTTATCAGCATTAACTTTGGCCTCATCAACGATTTTCTTCTCTTTAAAGGCACGTTGCTTAAGAGTTTCGGCCAACATTTTCTTGGCTGAAGGAGTTGCCAATGCCGCAAGCCCTTGGGGAATCAAATAATTCCGGCCATATCCATTTTTAACAGTAACAATATCATCTGCAAAACCCAGATTCTCTACGTCTTTTCTTAATATAAGTTCCATAATTTTTTCTGGTTTTTATTTTAACAAATCGGCCACATACGGCATTAAGGCCAAATGACGGGCTCTCTTAACGGCCACGGCTACTTTGCGCTGGTATTTCAAGGAAGTTCCGGTCAATCTTCTTGGAAGGATCTTGCCTTGTTCGTTCACGAACCTCATTAAAAAATCTGGGTCCTTGTAGTCAACATATTTAATGCCCGACCTTTTGAACATACAGTACTTCTTGGTCTTATTGGTCTCTATGTTAAGCGGAGTAAGATACCTGATCTCTCCATCTTTTTTTCCTTTTGCTTGTTGTTGCAGTGTTGCCATGGTCTATGCTGTTTTTTTTGTACGGTTTCTTCTTTTTTCTGCCCAAGCAATTGCGTGCTTGTCCAAACTGACTGTAAGATAACGCATAAAACGTTCGTCTCTTTTGAATTCAGTTTCAAGTTCGTTCGCCGCGTTTCCTTCTACGGTATACTCAAAAAGATGATAAAATCCACTCTTTTTTTTCTGGATGGGATAGGCCAATTTTTTCAGCCCCCAATTTTCTTTGGAAATCATCTTAGCACCTTTGGAAATAAGAAAATCTTCGTATTTCTGTACTGTTTCCTTTACCTGATCTTCAGATAAAACGGGATTTAAGATGAAAACAGTTTCATAATGGTTCATAAAAAATCTATTAAAATTAATGTATATTCTTTTGGCTTCCTGCCAAGAGGGCGCAAAAATACTATTTTATTTCTTACCGTCAAACCAATTTCTAATTTGAGTTCCAAAAAAGATTGAAAATCCGTTTCAAATCTCCTGTTTTCGAAATAATTCAATAGGGATCGACGTCTATATTAATGCGTACGCTCGCAAAATCCTTGATTGAATTGAAACTTCGCTGCACATTGGCAATATATTTTTTTGTGGCATCCAAATGCTGAGTTTTTGGAATCTTCAACATGACATTCACAATAAATTTATTTCTGATTCTTCCAATAGGCGGCTGTTCTGGTCCAAGAACATGGTCTTTGAATTTATTTTTTAGAGCCTTAGCAAACCATGCAGAAGCGTCCTGCACCTTTTTAAGATTGCTATCCTTGAATTCCAACTTTATAATCCTGAAAAACGGTGGGTACTTAAATTGATATCGCTCCTCCAACTGT
>CAZMDY010000152.1:0-4502 GCA_964565295.1 uncultured Aequorivita sp.
AAGCATTATTCAGTTTTATAACGTAATCACCTTCCTTGCATTTTAAACGATAAACATCGTTGATATCGCCCCCAGACAAAGGTTTCGTCTCTAAGAGTGTAAAATTGTATTGGGCTCCTATTTCATCAATAACCGATTCCAAGGACTACAATTTCATTCAGATTTCCGGATCCAAGTTTCATAGGTGAACGCATAGTTGTGTTTATCGTCTTTCTCATGTTTTTCTTCTGAAACAAGTTTCCATTTATCCTTTGAAAATTCAGGAAAAAAAGTATCTGCCTCTGGGAAAGTGCCGTGGACGCGTGTGAGCTCAATTTTATCAGCAATATTGAGTGCCATTTTGAAGATTTCCCCACCTCCAATGACAAAAATATCTTTTTTTGAGGTTGCTTTTTCAAGGGCCTCCTCTAAGCTGTAAACCACTGTAGCGCCTTCCTTGCCATAATTCCTGTTATTTGTAATGACTATATGTACCCTGTTTACCAGCGGCTTAGGGAACGATTCAAAAGTCTTTCGGCCCATCACTATAAAATGGTGGCTCGTGATTTTCTTAAATCTTTTAAAATCATCGGGCAAATGCCAGAGCAGTTCATTGTTCCTGCCGATTTCATTGTTGGTTCCAGCGGCCGCTATAATTGTTATCATTTTTGATCAGTAGGTAAAGAGTTATTGTTCGTTGCGATATTGGATTCGGACGTGGGTTTTGGGAGGGGAAACTCGGTGTCTACTTTCTTTTGCAGCTCGGCGAGTTTCTCGGCCTGCCTTGCTTTCAATTTTTCCAACTGTTGGTCTTCCCACTCCTTTCCCATGAAGGAATTTAAAATATAAACGTTTAAAGCGTGGACCATAAAAACGAAAGCCCAGATCAGTATGGCCCAGATGTACCAATCCTTGAAGAAAAACTCATTTCCATAGCCCAAAACTGGATTGATAATTATAATCAGAAGGCACCCTGCCAAAAACGTTATAAAATGGCGCATCAGGTTTTTTTTCTGATTGATTCGACGGCGGGAATATTCGTATTGCTCACGCTGTATAGAGTCGATTCTTTCGGTTTTTTTAGCTTTTGACAACATAGTTGATTAACTTTATTCGCTTGTGTTAACGCATCATTGAAAAGATTGCGTTACGTAAAAATACCTAAATTTAATCATTTTGCATCTTTACTATGGAAGAAATAAGAAAACACTTTCCCCCGCTCTATTCCTGCACTTATCTAAACACGGCTTCAAACGGGCTGATCCCAAAACCAGTAATTGATTGGCGTCGCCAGCACGATCGTGACTTATTGGATCGTAAAGGGGTTTTTCGAGGGCCCAATAAAGAATTGCCAGAACAGATTCGAAAGACCGTTGCCGAGTTCTTCAATGCCTCCATTTTAGAAACTGCACTCATTCCCAATTTTTCATTTGGACTGAATATGGTCTTGGACGGAATCCCCGAGGGACAAAAAGTGTTGCTACTGAATAATGATTACCCCTCTCTAAACTGGCCAGTGGAAACGCGCGATTTCAATGTTTGCTATGCCTTTCCGGATGAGAATCTTGAAAAAAATATCGAAGCGGCAGTAGCAAAACACAAGCCTGAAATATTCATATTCAGCATTGTGCAATGGTTAAATGGGATAAAGATTGATTTAGGATTTCTAAAACAATTGAAAACCATTCATCCAAATCTTTTGCTCATTGCCGATGGGACCCAATATCTGGGAACGGAGGATTTCAACTTTGCCGAAAGCGCGATCGATGTTTTGGCGACAAGCTCCTATAAATGGTTAACGGGAGGTTATGGTAACGGGTTTATGATGGTAAAGGAAGCATCTCGAAAAAGAATTTTCCCAAAAACCATCGGAGCCCACTCAGCCGAAAGTTTTGAAAGTGAAGCGACTGACACTACATATATGAAACATTTTGAGCCAGGACATCTGGACACGCTGAATTATGGCAGTTTGGAACAGTCGCTTTTGTTTTTCAGCTCCTTTGGAAAAGATAGGCTTTTTGAAAAAATAAAATCACTTTCCTCGAAGGCCAGATCCCATCTTTCCGAAATGGGATTGTTAAGAAATGACACCATATTGCGAAAGGATCATTCCCCGATTTTCAATTTGAGAGGGGACCACAGGTTGTTTGAGAAACTTACAAAAAACAACATCATCTGCATCCAGCGGGGCGATGGAATTCGGGTTGGGTTCCATTTTTACAATTCTGAAGATGATTTGGGAAAATTGGTCGAGGTTTTGGGGAGGAGGGTTTAATAGCCATACCGGCATACTCAAAATTGTCCTTGTAGGTTGAGGGTTTGTACGTTTCCATCATTGGCGCCTCCCGGGTGGACAGCACTATCCAATACGTTCAGTAGTTTGTTGCTGCCATTCTTCACGATTGCCGTTTTAATCCACTCGATAATGAATTATTTCGTTATTATCATTGACCACACCTTTAGTGTATAACTTGCAAAATCAAAGGTGTAAAATATATAAATGTAACTTCCTTCCTATAACCATTAAGATGGCACTGAGTCTTTTGGAGAACCGATCTTCTCTAATAATTTTTTCTGGCATTCCCTTACAGTATGTGAGAAACCACTTCCATATTGAACTTACTTCACCTAAAAAGCATTTAAAATCAAATTTCCGATCTTTGCATTTCCTTCTACAGAAGATTTTTAAGTTGGACGAAACGGAATGACGGCATGAGAAAACACAAAAAAGACAAACCTATTGCCCTTACTCCCCTGGTGGAGGAGCACAACGAGATCGTTCTTTTTTGCGAAAGGATCAGAGAAGGATTGCAGAAAAAGATCGATCCAAAACGAATAAAAAAGTATGTGGATTGGTTCAAAATGGGATATTTGGACCCTCATTTTGAGATTGAGAAAAAATATAGTTTCCCCATCCTTGGCGAAAACAATGTACGCGTAAAAAGAGCTTTTGCCAACCACCGCCGAATGGACCGCTTATTTTCTGAAACAGAAAAGTTGACAACTGCCTTGCACAAAATTGAAGAGGAACTCAGCACCTATATCGGTTTTGAGGAGCGCATTCTTTATAACGAAATTAGGGAAATAGCCACCTTGGAGCAATTAAAAAATATTGAAGAGCCTCATCTTAAGCTGAATTTTTCAGATGCGGATTGGAAAGACAGGTTCTGGGAATAATCTATCTTTTACGAAGCAAGCCTGCATTCCGCACAGTCTTTCACTTCCCCGTAGTAGGTTTCGCGGTATTTATGGATGGTTTTAAAAGGAATGTTAAGGAATGTCTTTTGGATATAAATTACGTTCGTAGTGAACATTCCCATTTTTTCCGTAAATCGTTTTTCTGTTTTTGTTTTTCGTTTAACTGAAACTAAATTCATGTATTTTGTTTTTGTCCATCTGTTTATAATTATGGACTTAATTCGGGGCAAAGAAACAAAGACCGGCTTCCAATTCCAAATTAAAGCTGTTAAACCATGGTTAAACCATTGATATATAACCGTTTTTTAAATATTTCTAATCTTTTTCTCCCATTTCCAAGCAGATTCCAATGCATCTTCCATAGTTCTTTCAGCTTTCCAGCCCAACACATCATTTGCTTTTTTTGTGTCGGCATAAACAGCGATTACATCCCCGGGGCGGCGATCCACTATTTTATAATTCAATTTTTCTCCTGTGGTTTTTTCAAAAGAATTCACTACTTCCAAAACTGAACTTCCCCTACCCGTTCCGAGATTAAAAACTTCATATTGGCTTTCATTTTTCTCTGAAAGCAGCCGTTCAAGGGCAACCACGTGCGCCTTGGCCAAATCTACCACGTGAATATAATCGCGGATACAACTTCCGTCCGGAGTCGGGTAATCATTACCGAAAACCGAAAGTTCCTCTCGCACTCCCGCGGCAGTTTGCGTAATGAATGGCACCAAATTCTGAGGCACTCCAGCAGGAAGCTCTCCAACTTCCGCAGTTTGGTGGGCACCTACGGGATTGAAATAACGGAGCGCAATAGTTTTTAAAGCAGAGACCGCACAGGTTTCCCTTAAAATTTCCTCACTGATCTGTTTAGTGTTTCCGTAAGGCGAGGTCGCTTCTTTTATAGGAGCATTCTCTGTAATGGGCAGCGAATCAGGTTCGCCATAGACAGTACAGGAAGAACTAAAAATAAAATTCTCTATTCCATGGCTCTGGCATTCCTGAAGCAGATAAATAAGCGTGTTCAGGTTGTTTTCATAATACAACAATGGGTTCTCGACACTTTCCCCCACCGCTTTACTGGCCGCAAAATGGATGATTCCCGCTATATTTTGGTTTCTTTTAAAAAAATCCACAACATCCGGTTTCACACGAAGATCCAACCGTTCAAATGTCGGCGGATTATCGGTGATGTTTGAAATTCCTTCCAATACATCCAACGACGAATTGGAGAGATTGTCCACAATTACAACCTGATATCCGGAATCCTGAAGTTCAATAACAGTGTGGGATCCTATATATCCCAAACCGCCGGTTACTAATATTTTTTTCAT
>CAZMDY010000153.1:0-4408 GCA_964565295.1 uncultured Aequorivita sp.
CATAGCGCCTACCGATTATAAACCGTTGAAAAGCATTATCACAACCAGCTGATGCAAGAAAGCATACTAGGTAGGATTGTAGAACTGTGCGGCAAATTTCAACAGTGCATTCCTTTCAGATTCAATACCCAACTTCCTTATGATCCCAGCCCTGTGGGATTCAATGGTCTTTTCCGACAAAAACAACATGTCGGCGATTTCCTTTGTGGTCTTTTGTTGAACAATCAATTCGAATATCTTCTTTTCGGAAAAACTCAATTTGTCCAAAACTTCGCCTTTTAAATAGTCTCTATCCGATTCCAGTTCAAACCTGATTCTATGACTGTGATATACATCTTCCTTCAGCAGGTGATTGATACAGATCCTAAGCTCTTCCAACGCGAATTGCTTCAGGAGATAGGCATTTATCTTTAACTCTTCTGCCTTCTTGAAAATACTTTTTTCTTTGTGCGAGGTTAAAAGGATAATCTTGGTTGGCAATTGGTGCAACCTTATTTTTTCTGAAATTTCAAGACCATCCATCCCAGGCATACTTATATCGAGAATTACAAAGTCGGGCCTAAGGCGTTTGATACCATGCCATGCACTTTCGCCATTGGCGTAGCTTTCCAAAACAACTTGACCCATTCCTTCTAGCAGGACTTGAGTTCCCAAAAGGGACAATGGGTGATCATCAGCAATAATAAAGTGCATTCTGTGTTTAGAGGTTAGAAGTTAGAGGTTAGGGGTTAGGGGTTAGCGGTCAGAGGTTAGGTGTTAATTATCTACTCACCACTCACCACTCACCACTCACCTCTCACCACTCACTTTCATTCAAAATTTAAAATTCAACATTCAAAATAATTTTTAGTCCTAAGTCCTATGTCTTACCGTCCTACGTCACAATTCACTAATCCCTAATCCCAAATCCCTCTTTCCCTTCAAAATAACCACTATTTGACTGGAATTTTTAGATAATCGGCTTGAGCCCCAAGGATTTTCAATTTCTCCAACTCAGATTTTCTTTCATACTCCAATTTCATCTTCCTATAGTCTTCAATGGATTCCTGATTGACCAAAGTGCCAATTTCACTTAGCAATTTTGACACATCCGCATAACATGAGGACTTAGGGTCAATAAGGTTCACATATTGCAAAGCTTGATTATAGTCTTTCTTTGCTATTTCAGTTTTCGCCTTAAGAAGCATTTCACGGCAGTTTATATCGGTACTACTGTTAAAAACACTTGTCATCAAGCGTTCCACTTGATTAAAACATTTCATATCTTGAGGAACATACATTAACATCACAAAGGCCCTATCGTATTGTTTCCGATCGATATGAGTTTGGGCCGCCTTGAGTATTTTATCACAATTTTTTGTGTAAAAAGACATGACGTTTTTTTCTGCTTCCGTAAAAAATGCCCTAAACTTAGGATCAGATGTCTTCATCTGCCGTATTGCCTTTGAAATTGCCTTGGGCAGATCTTCATCTGTAGCCAACATTGTAGTTTCAAATCTATTGAATTGAATTTGATTGTCCATATCTTCAATGGACAATTTTACTGCTACCTTGACCACTTTCACCAGGTGGACTTCCCCGGCATTCTTAGCATCCACAACTTCTATATAGGGTACGACTGAAAAGGGAGTTTGGGTACTAAAAATATCTTTCTTACTAAAGCTACCTTTTATTTTGTGCTCCAATTGTTGATAGTGCTCCGCGTTTACTCCATCGGTCGATTCGACTTTTGGCAAGGCGAACCTATAATTGACCGCCATAGATTCCTGACCTTGGGCCAGGACGCTGAAAACCAAAAACAGAATTAAAATAGATTTTCGATAGTACATAAAGATTATTTAATTGTAACAAATAAATTCTGACCCTTAACGTTTCTCGTTGCCGTAATGTTCTTTGATCTCAAGAACCGGATTACCTCATTGGCAAATCTGTTGGGATTATAGGGCCTTCCTGTTTCTTGATCGAATAGAGGAATTCTCACTTCATCAAAAACCATTTTATTTTCTACAATTCCAGATAGGTTAGCTCTTCCTTTGTAGGCATTCAAACCCACCCAATCCTCAATAGCTTCGTTTAAGAATTCCCCATTGTCCAGTTCCGCATCGAAATCTATTTCTGCACCTTCATCAAGGTTAAAATGAAGGATAATGGCGCGACCAATTTCTCTTATCTCATCGGTTTTCACCAACAGATTATTCAAGAACTCTTCACTTATTTGATCAAAAGCTCTATCGATAAGTTTCTCATAATCGGTGGTTTTAAACTTACCACTACTTCCGGTCTTGTTGGAAAAACTGGCTCCCGTATGGGTTTCAAAAGCGGTAAGAACAACGTTTATGGAGGTCCCCGAATCATCGGTTGAGACATGGGTGTCCACTTGCACATAAATATCGGCGCCAGATCCTGTGATCAGGTCCGATTTAAAATTGCTCTGTCTGTCCATGGTAAAAGCCGCATTGGATTCTGCCGCCCTCAGATTGGCCACAAAATCGACGGTGGACCATCCACGTTGGTCGAAGGATTCCTTCACTTTTGAAACAGCAGAACGGATGTATGGATTTTCATCCAAAACGGTCCGGATATCCTCATTGGATTTATTGTACGGCACAACCATAATCTTTGCAGCCGCTCGCTCCACTTCGTCACTTCGTGTAGATGCTATTTGTGAAAACGCCATAGAAGAGTACACAAAACACAGCAACCACAAACCTGATTTTATCAAATTGATTTCTTTTTTCATCTTAAAAACCTATTTTGTTTAAAATTTTGTTACGCTCTAAATCTCTTCTTAAGATATTGTAGTTCAGCTTAAACGTAGAAGCGGCGGTCACACATCGAGATGTATTGGTTTCACAACCGAAATATTCGGTTTGGGTATTGGTGACGTATTGCTTGTATCCCGTTTTCCAAAATTCGTCGAAATACGATTTATTTTGCGCCTCCACACTATTTCCTTTTCGGATCATTGGGTTTTTCATATCCGTTCCCGGGAAACCCATATAAAACAAATGTTGGATTGCCTTTTTATGGGAATTTTCTACGGCCGACTCCCTATCGGGCATTTCATCGCTTACACCTCGCAAGGTTACAATTCCTTGAGTATCGTGCTGCAACAGCTCAGAAATGGAATAAGGATTTGTCTTTAGAGTAGTGGTGTGTTTAACGGGTGCTTTAGTTTTGCAACCAATGGTTACGGTGAACATAGCCATTAACATCAAAAATACATACTTGTTTTTCATAATTGGTAAAGTTTAAGGTTTAAATATTTATCTAATTGTTACTCCTAATTTTTCATTCGATTTTGCAGCTTTTCCAATTGCTTTGTGATTGTCTATAATTGTCGCTACAGAAAAATTTTGGTCATCCACCCTTATGATCCAGGCTGTTCCCAGCACTTCACTTCGCGGCACCTCTCGATCACCAACCATAATTGACGAAAACTTGACAATATCAACAAGCTGCCCTACTTGGACGCCCATCCCAATTCCAGCAGATAGGACCAATTCATTCTTTTTAGTGTCCCAGGTAACAATATCTGCATCGATGGGCAGAATGGAACTGGTGAATTTGTTTATATTCTCTCCTAAGCGTACCAAGGCACTAGCAAATGCCTCATGGCTATTACTTTTTGGTTCCCGCAATTGAATGCTTCTTGCTTCGGCCGCTCTCAGTTCGTCTTTTGAATAATGAGACTTCATGGCCTTTTTAATTATATTGCTTTCTGGCTGCAGTTCGGAGTTAATGCTTTCGGTAGCCATAATTTCCCCTGTGGACACATTCAACATTCTCAGCTGAACGGTAACACTGCTCACCCATCCCTGGCTATCTTCAGAATGCCTGATGCCGATAATGTTTCCATCTACAAGATAATTGGCACCTTTACTAAGGCCATCCGTAAAGGCATCCTCACTATCCATAAAAGCTTCTGTTCGCTGAAGGTTTTTTTCCTTTTCGAGTTCTTCTATCCTTTGTCTATCCACCACTATGAATCGTTTGGAGGAAACAAAAGAATTAATTATAGCTTCTTGAATGTTTCTAGCTTCATTTTTATTCACCAACTCTTCATCATAAGAGACAGGCAGAAAAGCAACCGTTGTTTTGGTCTGAGCTTTTGCAAGGGAGACCGAAACCAGCAAAAGCAATAAAAGGAAAATTTTTTTAATCATTTTTTTTGGATTTAAGATTTTAATGAACTGCAAACTTCTGCACAACGCCAACATTTCAAATAGGGGTTAACCCTATTTATTTGAAACCAGAAAATTTCAGGGTTATCCCTTAGAGCCCAAGTGCACATAACCTGGAAATTTGCCTCGAAAGTAAAAGTTTTCGATCTGTTAAGAATCTGTAAGAAAGCGTAAGTTTTGAATTAGGTGTATTAATGCCGAATTGCAGATTGCCTATTTGTTCA
>CAZMDY010000154.1:0-4353 GCA_964565295.1 uncultured Aequorivita sp.
ACTTTTAACGGTTGGGGCATCACTGCCAATGGCATTCAGGATTTGATTGAAAGAAGAACCGCCCAATTTAAAGTCGTCCTGCGAAATATTGATGTAGTAAATACTTCCACCACCTTTTTGAAGAACGGGTTCCACTACTTTCTTAACGTCGTTGCAATTTCCGGCAGCGGAGATAATCACCGTTCCGGGAGAAATCACCTCTTCATCCTTATATTTCTGCTTCATCGAAAGCGAATCTTTTCCGGTAGGAACATTGATTCCCAAATCGATGGAGAAATCCGAAACTTCTTTCACTGCGGCGTATAAACGCGCATCCTCCCCTTCGTTGTTTGCTGGCCACATCCAATTTGCGGAAAGGGAAACGCTCTTTAAACCGTCTTTTAAAGGTGCCCAAACTATGTTTGTCAAGGCCTCGGTAATTGCATTTCGCGAACCTATGGCTGGATCAATCAAGGCTGTTAAAGGAGAATGGCCTATGGAAGTGGCCACGCCCTCTTTTCCACGATAATCCAAAGCCATCACGCCACAGTTGTTCAGGGGCAATTGCAACGGTCCGGCGGTCTGTTGTTTTGCAACCCTGCCGGTAACACAACGGTCCACTTTGTTGGTTAGCCAATCCTTACAGGAAACGGCTTCCAATTGGACTACTTGCTCTAAGTATTCCTTTATTTTCGAGCTATCATACTCGGGATTTTTATAACTTCTGTCAATCGTTTTGTCGCGCATCATCGTTTTGGGGGAACTGCCGAACATATCCTCCAATGCAAAGTCCATAGGTTTTTCGCCTTTCTCATTTTCGAAGCAAAAACGCTTGTCGCCTGTTACTTGGCCCACTTCATACATTGGCGATCGTTCACGATCCGCAACTCGCTGAAGCGTGTCCATATCTTTTTCAGCAATGATCAGCCCCATTCTTTCCTGACTTTCATTGCCCATTATTTCCTTGGCGGATAGGGTAGGGTCGCCAATGGGAAGTTTATCAAGGGATATTCTTCCTCCCGTGTCCTCAACCAATTCACTTAAACAGTTTAAATGGCCGCCGGCACCGTGATCGTGAATGGAAACTATGGGGTTGTGGTCGCTTTCCACCATGGCGCGAATAGCGTTTGCCGCACGTTTTTGCATTTCGGGGTTGCTCCGTTGGATGGCATTCAACTCAATCCCGCTGTGGAATTCGCCTGTATCTGCTGAAGAAACTGCCGCGCCGCCCATTCCAATTCTATAATTCTCCCCTCCAAGAACAACAATCTTGTCGCCTTCAATAGGTTTTCCTTTAATGGCCTGGCTTGCTTTGGCGTAACCAATTCCTCCGGCGAGCATAATTACCTTATCAAAACCCAGTTTTCTTGCGTTTTCTTGGTGTTCAAAGGTGAAAACCGAACCAGCAATCAGTGGCTGTCCAAATTTATTTCCGAAATCGGAAGCGCCGTTACTGGCTTTTATCAATATATCCAAGGGCGTTTGGTAGAGCCAATCCCTTTCTTTCATTGGTTGTTCCCAAGGTCTGTTTTCCTCAAGACGAGAGTAGGAGGTCATATAAACCGATGTTCCCGCCAATGGCAACGAGCCTTTTCCGCCCGCCAATCTGTCGCGGATTTCCCCACCACTTCCGGTTGCCGCTCCGTTAAAAGGTTCGACCGTTGTTGGAAAGTTATGGGTTTCGGCTTTTAGGGAAATTACACTTTCAAATTCCTTTTCTTCAAACCAATCTGGCTTGTCGGCAGTTTTTGGAGCCCACTGCATTACCGTGGGACCTTTTACAAATGCTACGTTATCTTTATATGCCGAAACAATATCGTTCGGATTTTCGGCGGAGGTTTTTTTGATGAGCTTAAATAGGGAAGAAGGCATTTCTTTGCCATCAATTTCAAAAGTACCGTTGAAAATTTTATGGCGGCAGTGCTCGCTGTTCACCTGGCTATATCCGAAGACTTCACTATCGGTCAATTTTCTTCCAATCTTAATGGAAAGATTTTCCAAATATTCAACCTCTTCCTCATTTAATGCCAGCCCTTCCTTTCGGTTAAATTCTGAAATGTCATCGATTGATAGAATGCCTTCAGGTTCTATGTGTATGTTGAAAATATCCTGATTCAATTCCGGGTATTTTTGCGAAAGCATAGAATCGAAATCCTGATTTTTATCGTTGTGGATCTCCTCAATACGAATGATTCCCTTAATTCCCATATTTTGGGTAATCTCAACGGCATTGGTGCTCCAAGGGGTAACCATAGCGGCACGGGGACCGATAAAATATTCCGCCTTCACGGGGCGGACCACTGATTGTGGAATCAACGGTTGTTCCCCAAAGAGCCATCGCAGTTTCGCAACGGTTTCTTCCGATATATTTCCCTCGGTTTGAACGGCATAAACAGTGTTTTCGGCATTCCCAAAAAAGTGGATCATCCTGTACTTTCTTTAAAGATTATTGAAGGTGCAAAGGTAACTTATTTAGTAGGAAATACGATAGTCCTGTTGGGAGGTTGTTTGGAAGATTTTGATCATTGTAGGGACAGGGCATGTCCTGTCTCTACAACCGTCACAACAACCGTTACCCACAATTTGCTCCCCCCTGTGCTTCTACGCCAGACAGCCATGCTGTAAAAGGTAACACCACAAAAGGTTGAGGAATAATTCAAGTTCATTGTTTGTTATAAATTTATAATGATAAATTCTATTTTGGGGTTTAAAAATAGCACCTATAAAGTTACTTTAAGATGTCATTACGCCCTTAACGCAATCAAAATATAACATTATCTTATGAGTGCTCTGTTTTTTTATGATTTATCTTCATAGGCCGAACTTTAAAACTTAAGCTATGAAAATTCATTCCTCACTCATATTTGTAATGTTGCTTTCTCTATCCATGAGCTCACAAATAGAAGAAGAAAAGCAATTGCCAGAGCCTTATGCCACAAAATCTGTTTCAAATTACTCAAAAGTATTGGGTTGGAAAGAGGGGGAAATGCCTAAAGCGCCAGAAGGATTCACCGTAAACAAATATGCCGACGATTTTGAAAATCCACGTTGGATGTACGTTTTGCCCAACGCAGATGTATTGGTGGCCGAAAGTAATAGCAATTACAGTATTTTGAAGCAGATCGGCGCTACGATAATTGGTGCCGGCGCGTCCAATAATTTAAAACGCAGTGCGGATAGGATTACCCTTTTGCGCGATACCAACAATGATGGTGTTCCTGACGTGCGTGAAACTTTCCTTACCAAAGACGAAGGTCTTAATCAGCCATTTGGGATGTTGCTCCTTGGAGATTTTCTCTATGTGGCAAATACAGATGCCGTTTTGCGGTTTCCATATAAAGAAGGGCAAACGAAAATTAGTGAAATGGGACAAAAGTTGGTTGATCTACCCGCTGGAAAAGTCAATCAACATTGGACACGGAATATTATTGCGAATAAAGATGGTTCAAAAATATTTATAGCTGTTGGAAGTGCAGATAATGTGGGGGAAAAAGGAATGGAACATTCAGAGATGAAAGCAAATATTTTAGTAATGAACCCGGACGGAAGCGATCTAAAAGTATATGCTTCAGGATTGAGAAATCCAGTTGGCATGGCCTGGGAACCCGTGACCAATACGCTTTGGACAAGCGTTAACGAGCGCGACGAACTAGGGGATAATTTGGTGCCGGATTATTTAACCTCCGTACAGGAAGATGGATATTATGGGTGGCCCTATTCTTATTGGGGAAATAATTTTGATCCCCGAGTGGAAATCCCAGCTCATGTTCGGTTAAAAGAAGCCATCGTGCCCGAAGTTGACTTGGGTTCACATACCGCCTCTTTGGGATTGGTATTCTATACCGCAGACGCCTTTCCTGAAAAGTACAGGAACGGAGCTTTTGTGGTTCAGCATGGCTCATGGAATCGCGATGTCCTGTCCGGCTATCGAGTGGTATTTGTTCCTTTTGAAAACGGGAAACCTTCATTGATACACGAAGATTTTTTGACAGGATTTATTGTTGATGAAGAAAAAGACAAGGTTAGAGGCAGGCCTGTTGGGGCCGTGGTTTTACAGGATGGATCTATGTTGATAACAGATGATGCAACCCATCACATCTGGAGAGTCGCTTTCACGGGAAAATAAGATTTTTCTTCTTTGCGTTAAATAAAATAAACCTACGCCTTCGGCTTAGGGATCGATATCCTAATGATCGAACCATTGCTGTCTGATTTAAAGGTTACAGTTCCATCGATGAATTTTGTGCGTTCAGTGATATTCAGAAGGCCGAAGCAATTTCCTTTTTCCAGTAACTTCTCGACTTCAAACCCTTTTCCATTGTCCTTTATTTCTGCGTACACAAATTTTGAATCTTCATGGATGGTTATTTTTCC
>CAZMDY010000155.1:0-4337 GCA_964565295.1 uncultured Aequorivita sp.
TTTTAAAGGGTAACCCCAATTCCTGTAATAATGATTTTGCTTCTTTATCGGTGTTGGCAGAAGTAATGAAGGTAATGTTCATTCCTTCAATTTTTTTCACTTTGTCAATATCGATTTCTGGAAAAATGATCTGTTCGGTTATCCCCAACGAATAATTTCCCCTACCGTCGAAACCAGTAGCCTTGATCCCATTAAAGTCGCGCACCCTCGGCAATGCAGAGGTTATCAATCTGTCCAAAAACTCATACATACGCTCTCCTCGCAACGTAACCTTTACGCCAATGGGCATGCCTTTACGAAGTTTAAAGTTTGCTACGTCTTTTTTGGAAACAGTTGATACCGCTTTTTGCCCAGTTATCTTAGTGAACTCATCAACGGAATAGTCAATAAGTTTTTTGTCGGCAACCGCCGCGCCCACACCTCGGGAAACAACAATACATTTCAGTTTTGGTACTTGCATGACGTTTTGGTAACCAAATTCGTCAGTGAGTGAATTGATCACCCTGCTTTTGTACTCTTCTTTCAGTCTTGGTATATATGCCATAACTATAATGCTTGATTCGATTGTTTTGAAAAACGTATTTTCTTGCCATTTTCCATTTTATAGCCCACGCGTGTCGGCTTTCCTGATTTTGGATCTACCAAGGACAGGTTTGAAATATGGATGGGAGCTTCTTTTCTGATAATTCCCCCTTGAGGATTTTTTGCACTGGGTTTCTCATGTTTTGAAACCAAGTTTACCCCTTCTACGATTGCTTTGTTCTTCTCAATAAATACTTTCATGACCTTGCCTTCCGAACCTTTATGGTCTCCGGAAGTGACTACTACGGTATCTCCTGATCTTATTTTAAGCTTAGTCATCTTCGTTCTGATGTTAAAGCACTTCTGGTGCCAATGATACTATTTTCATAAATTGCTTGTCGCGAAGTTCTCTGGCCACTGGTCCAAATACACGAGTGCCTCTCATTTCCCCTTGGGGATTCAGCAGTACACAGGCGTTGTCATCAAAACGAATGTAGGACCCATCGGGTCTTCTAACCTCTTTTACGGTTCGTACTACCACGGCAGTTGAAACTGCTCCTTTTTTGATGTTGCCATTTGGTGTAGATTCCTTAACGGAAACCACTATTTTATCGCCAATGCTGGCATACCTTTTCTTTGTTCCACCCAGTACCCGGATGCAAAGGACTTCCTTGGCTCCAGTGTTGTCGGCGACTTTGAGTCTTGATTCTTGTTGTAACATAATTACTTCGCTCTTTCAATTATTTCTACTAATCTCCAACATTTGGTCTTGCTTAAAGGACGTGTTTCCATAATCCTTACTTTGTCACCTTCGTTGCAATTGTTAGTCTCGTCGTGTGCCACATACTTTTTTGTTTTGGTCACAAACTTTCCGTACATTGGGTGTTTGATTTTCTTCACCTCCGCAACCACAATGGATTTATCCATTTTATTGCTGGTAACAACCCCAATACGTTCTTTCCTTAGATTTCTTTTAATTTCTTCCATCTTTCAGCTGTACAGTTATTGCACTTCTCTATTTGTTAGTTCCGTAGCTATCCTTGCTATTGTCTTTCTTTGGGCCCTTAATTGAAGTGGGTTTTCCAATGGAGAAATGGTATGTGCCATTTTAAGGTCCACATACGCCTTTTTGGTGTTTGCGAACGCTTCCTGAAGCTCAGCTGTGGATGCTTTTTTAATTTCCGATTGTTTCATTTGTCAAAAAATTATGCTTGGAATTCCCGAGACATTACAAATTTAGTTTTTACAGGAAGTTTTTGTGCAGCAAGGCGCAAAGCTTCCTTAGCAGTTTCTAAGGTTACCCCGGATACTTCAAAAAGCATTCTTCCCGGTTTGACCACGGCAGCATAATATTCAACCGCACCCTTTCCTTTACCCATACGTACTTCGAGGGGTTTCTTTGTAATTGGTTTATCTGGAAAGATCATAATCCAGATAGAACCCTCTCTTTTCATATAACGGGTAGCTGCAATACGCGCGGCCTCAATTTGTCTCGCCGTAAGAAATTCTGATTCCAATGATTTGATACCGAAGGTTCCATATGACAGCTGGGTGCCACGACCGGCATCGCCTTTCATACGACCTTTCATTTGTTTGCGGTACTTTGTCCTTTTAGGTTGTAACATTTTCGTCTATTTAAAAAATTACTTTCTACGGCGTGCTTTATTGCCACCGCGTCCTGCTGGAGCTCCTTTTCCTCCACCTTTCTTGCCAGTTGATAGTCCGACAAGTGGGGAAAGCTCTCTTTTACCATATACCTCGCCTTTCATAATCCATACTTTCACACCCAATCTACCATAGGTAGTGTGGGCTTCAACCAAGGCATAATCAATATCTGCCCTAAAGGTTGACAAAGGGATGCGTCCTTCCTTATACGATTCTGAACGAGCCATTTCCGCTCCGTTCAAACGACCAGAGATCTGCACCTTAATACCTTCGGCATTCATACGCATGGTTGCAGCTATAGCCATTTTTATGGCACGCCGATATGAAATACGGCTCTCAATTTGGCGTGCAATACTTGCAGCTACCAAATGAGCATCCAGTTCAGGTCTTTTGATCTCATGAATATTAATCTGGACCTCTTTATCTGTAATCTTCTTAAGCTCTTCCTTTAACTTGTCTACTTCCTGACCACCCTTTCCAATAATGATACCAGGACGGGCAGTGGTTATAGTAACGGTTACAAGTTTAAGAGTACGCTCAATAATTACCCTACTCACACTTGCCTTACTTAAGCGGGCATGGATGTATTTTCTAACCTTGTCGTCTTCGGCAAGTTTGTCGCCGTAGTCGTTGCCTCCGTACCAGTTGGATTCCCAACCTCTAATGATACCCAGGCGATTTCCGATTGGATTTGTCTTTTGTCCCATTTAATTAATTGCTTTGTGTGTTATCGTTTGCTCCCAAAACCAGTGTTACGTGGTTGGAACGTTTTCTAATTCTGTGTGCGCGACCTTGTGGGGCGGGGCGTAGTCTTTTCAACATTGTTCCTCCATCCACACGGATTTCCTTAACAAAAAGGTCAGCTTCTTCTACGGAAGCGTCTTCATTCTTCTGCTGCCAATTATTAATGGCGGACAAAAGAAGCTTCTCTAACTTACGTGAAGATTCTTTCGAGCTGAATTTCAAAATGTTAAGTGCTTTATCTATCTTCTCACCTCGTACCAGGTCAGCCATTAGGCGCATTTTCCTTGGTGAAGTGGGGCAATTGTTCAATCTCGCCATGTAAATGTTCTTTTTGGCTTCCTTGATTGCTTCTGCTCTTTCTCTTTTACGAACTCCCATGGCCTTCTATTTTTTTCCTTTGTTTTTGGCACCTGCGTGACCACGGAATGATCTAGTAGGTGAAAATTCTCCCAATTTATGTCCAACCATATTCTCTGTCACATATACCGGTACAAACTGGCGTCCATTATGTACAGCGATGGTCTGTCCAACAAAATCAGGGGTAATCATTGAAGCGCGCGACCAAGTTTTGATCACGGTCTTCTTGTTGTCCTGAATGTTCTGCTCGACTTTTCTGTCTAGTTTATAATGAACGTACGGTCCTTTTTTTAACGATCTTGCCATAACTTATTTCTTTCTACGTTCTAAGATATATTTATTACTTGCTTTAGTCCTAGTACGAGTTCTGTATCCTTTTGCAGGAATACCATTCCTAGAACGGGGATGACCTCCTGAAGCGCGGCCCTCACCACCACCCATTGGGTGATCTACTGGGTTCATTGCTACTGGTCTGGTTCGTGGTCTTCGGCCCAACCATCTGCTTCTTCCGGCCTTACCGGAAACCAACAATTGGTGGTCATGGTTAGATACGGCACCAATGGTAGCCATACAGTTTGCCAAGATCAATCTAGTTTCACCTGAAGGTAGTTTGATGGTTGCATATTTCCCCTCTCGGGCCATCAATTGTGCGAAAGCACCAGCGCTACGAGCCATAATGGCGCCTTGTCCTGGACGAAGTTCAATACAGGAAATGACTGTTCCCAAAGGAATGGCCGAAAGTGGCATAGCATTTCCTATTTCAGGAGCTACCACTTCGCCAGAGACTATATTTTGTCCTACCTGAAGTCCACTTTGCGCAATTACATATCGTTTTTCACCGTCTTGATAGTTCAATAGTGCGATAAATGCAGTTCGGTTTGGATCGTATTCTATGGTTGCAACATTAGCAGGGATTCCTGCCTTGTCGCGTTTAAAATCGATAATTCGGTATTTTCTTTTGTGACCGCCACCTCTTTGGCGCATGGTCATCTTCCCTTGACTGTTTCTACCACCAGATTTTTTGATCGGAGCAATCAGTGATTTCTCCG
>CAZMDY010000156.1:0-4309 GCA_964565295.1 uncultured Aequorivita sp.
CTTCAGTTTTTTCTGAATTTCATATTCGTCTCCCGCACTCCTCTTTTCCTTGGAACCAGAAGAAATTACGGTACGTTTTTCAGCTTCCCGCAGATTCTGGAGGTTTCGTTGCTCTAGGAAATAATCAATATCGCCAAGATATTCCTTTATGTGATGGTCCTTAAACTCATACACCTTGTTGGTCAATCCTTGAAGAAAATCACGGTCGTGGGATACCAAGAGCAAAGTTCCCTCAAATCTTTTAAGTGCGTCTTTCAATACGTTTTTGGATTTGATGTCCAAGTGGTTCGTAGGCTCATCCATAACCAAAACATTGAAAGGCTGAAGGAGCAACTTGGCCAAGGCAAGCCGATTTCGTTCACCTCCACTAAGAACACGTACAAATTTATCTACCTCGTCGCCTCTAAACAAAAAGGAGCCTAAAATATCACGCACTCGGCTTCTATTCTTTTCATTGGCGGCATCAATCATTGTATCCAGGACAGTTTTAGTTCCATCCAAATGATCCGCTTGGTTTTGTGCAAAGTAGGCAATCTGAACATTATGGCCCAAGGCCAATTTCCCATCAAAATCGATTTCCCCGACAATAATCTTTGCCAACGTAGATTTTCCCTGACCATTTTGGCCAACAAAAGCAATTTTACTATCACGTTCAACCAGTAGATCCACATTTTTTAAAACCTGATTATCACCATAGTTTTTGGAAATGTTTTCAGCTTCAATCACCACTTTTCCAGGGGTTACGGAAACAGGAAAACGAAGGCTCATAACGCTGTTGTCGTCCTCATCTACTTCAATTCTATCAATCTTGTCGAGTTTTTTAATGAGCGACTGCGCCATTGTTGCCTTACTAGCTTTTGCTCTAAACTTATCGATCAGCTTTTCGGTCTGCTCGATCTGTTTTTGCTGATTTTTTTGGGAAGCCAATTGTTGTTCGCGCAATTCTTGCCGAAGCACAAGATATTGAGAATAGGGTTTATTAAAATCGTATATTTTCCCTAATGAAATCTCAATGGTCCGGTTGGTTACGTTATCCAAGAACATTTTATCGTGTGAGACAATTACAACAGCTCCCGCATATCCTTTTAAGAAATCCTCAAGCCACAAAATAGATTCAATGTCCAAGTGGTTTGTAGGCTCATCCAGCAGCAGAATATCGTTATTTTGAAGGAGTAATTTGGCCAGTTCGATTCGCATTCGCCAACCACCGGAAAATGTTTCTGTCAGCTTGGTGAAATCTTCGCGCTGGAAACCCAACCCTTGGAGAATCCGCTCTGTTTCACCTTGATAATTGTAGCCTCCATGGATTTCATATTGATGTTGGACATCGTTTAAATCGACCATTAATTGGTGATAAAAATCACTTTCATAATCTGTTCTCTCGCCAAGTTGCCTATTTATTTTCCCTAGCTGATTTTCGAGTTTTTTGATTTCGGTAAAGGCTTCATAAGACTCTTCGAGCACTGTCCTTCCCTTTTCAAAATCGATATCCTGTTTTAAAAAACCGATTGAAACTTCCTTATCGGTAGCGATTTGGCCCGTATCATATTCCTGTTCTCCAGCAATGATTTTTAGCAAGGTGGATTTTCCCGCTCCGTTTTTCCCAACCAAACCGACCCTATCCCCTGCTTTCAATTGAAAGGTGATTTTTTCAAACAAATAATCTCCTTGAAAGGAAACGGATAGATTGTGAATATTGATCATGTTGTATTTATGAATTGAAACTCAGGAACTGGACATTTTCAGGTATAGAAGCCAAATCCTGAGGTTTGTCAGCAAATAAGTTTGCAAAGATGCTTATTTTTGCAATGCTAAAAAAATCGACAATGCAATTTCTTAAAGGCTCCAAGCTTTACAGTGTTTTTACGAGCACCTGTCCTGTTTGTCATGAAGGTGAAATGTATATTGAAAAAAATCCGTTCATTCTTTCAAAAGTTTTAAAGATGCATGACCATTGCAGCTATTGTAACACCAAATTTAAAATGGAACCTTCTTTTTTTTATGGTGCCATGTATGTCAGTTATTCGGTGGGAGTAGCTATTGCCGTGGCTGCGTTCGTAATTGCTTATTTATTCCTTGGGCTGGATAGGCATTATACTTTTCTTGTGATAATACTGGCCCTAATAGTGACTTTTCCCTATATTTTGAGGATATCCAGAAATATTTGGATCAATATGTTCATGAAATACGACAAAAACGCTATAGAAAAACATCGAAAAGAAACATAGTTCCCGAGCTGTTCCATTAACTTAGAATCCGGTTAATGTCCATTTCAGGTGGAATTGGAATGCCTCTTTCAATATTTTTATAAAGAATTTCAGACAGAAGCGGTGCCATAGTGAGGCCTCTTGTTCCTAGCCCGTTTAGGAAAAACAAGTTCGGATTTTCACGAAAGCTTCCCAGAAATGGTTTTCTGTCCAAGGTTGTGGGCCGGACTCCAGCTGTATGATCCACAACTTCAAATGGGCAATTAATCATTGATTTTAATTTTGAAAGAATTTCTGTTTTTCCTTCAACAGTAGGAATACCAGAAAAATCATCGGGATCAAAAGTGCTTCCAACTTTATACAGAGAATCTCCAAGCGGGACAATATACAGTGGTCCTTTTAAAAGAACATCCAAATCGAGCTGGGGTGCTTCGATGGTAATAAATTCACCTTTATTTGGAACTATCCCTTCGGATTGAAAAAAAGGATTTGAGACAGCCTCCGGTCCTTCACAGAAAACTACAGCCTTGGCTGAAATTGAGCCATAAATACATCCAGTTTCAGAAAATTCGAGCTCGTCATAGTTAAACGTTTCCAACAATAATTTTTTGTCGGCAAACAGACGTTCCTTGTCTTTCTTTAACATGGCATCTACGTCTATAAGAAATGTTTGCAAAACCTTGCCAAAACCAAGGTCAGCTTTGATGTTGCTATTGTGGTTTGGCAATAAATCTGGAGACAAATATTTTTGCAATCCGATTTTATCGCAAGCGACATACCAATTGTTCTGCTCCTCAACCGAATTAAGAATTCTTAAAAGTGGTGTTTCGCGAAAAATATCAGTTCCGAGTTTTTGGGCAAGATCTTGATAAAAAGAAACCGCATACGGATAAAATTGGGCGACATTCCAGACAAGATTAAAGCGTTTGAGGACCGTTGGATTCATTATTCCTCCAGAATTTGCTGTGGCTCCTTTTTTGCCACTGTCCACCGTGATAAATTTTTTGCCATGTTTTTCAAGTTGCTCACAAAAGCAAATACCAGCAATCCCGAGCCCTACTACAATATATTCGACTTTATTATAATCCACTCCTCTTCATTTTAACCATTAAAAAACCCTTCAAGTTGAAATAATTCACTTGAAGGGTTTCAATCAAATAAAACCAATAAAAAAAATCAATAATTCCACAAATCGATTTCAATATTTCGGATCTCTTCTTTAATCCTATCAGATTCCATCAACTGCATCAAGGCATTTTCAGCAATATAGTCATTGATTTCTCTATCGCCATGAACATTGTCTTCTTTATAGATCACTGAACTGAAACGGCGAGCGTTCAAAAGGTGATCAAAGGAAAATGGCTGTGAGGTATTTTGACGGTTAAAGGTTTTTGCTTGGTGCAATACTTCTCTTGCTGCAGGAAACCATACCCAGAACAATTCTACCTTGGAATCCAATCCATCATCTTGGAAAGCCTTGGAACGGGCTTCGTTTGCTACTGGACAAATTCCCAACAAGCGATATCTGAGGTCTCCTTGTCGTTTATCAAGATACCAATATCCGCGGATTCGGTATTCTTGGATATCGCCCGCGTCCAATTCAAAACGACGGACATACTGTTGATCTACCACTCCTTCAGCATTGAATTGTTCCACTCCAAGATCCGTAGTATCACTATAGACCAAAGAAGCCTGGATATCACTTAGAGATCTTTTCTCGGTAAAATAGGAATCGGCATATATTTCAGAAATATTTCCGTTTTTAATATTAGTTACCAAAACGTCATAAAGGGAACGGCGATCTGAGCCAATGTTGTTCGTGTCTATGGGATAGTAAAGGGGAAAATTCACTCTTTCGTCCAAATCAATAATTTCCCAAGTAGTCTTGGACCACAGAATATCGCGCTCGTCAGTATAGCCATAAGGGAGAGGCTTGTCGTTGTCTTTCGCCAACTGTTCCTCAGTCCTTTTGCCTATTTCATCGGGAGTCTTGGCATTTAAGATATTTATCTGCGCGTGTGCGCCAGTGAAAAATCCCAATCCCAAAACACATAAAACAACATATTTCAAATTCATACCAGTAGGTTTAAGTCTTAGTTTGT
>CAZMDY010000157.1:0-4245 GCA_964565295.1 uncultured Aequorivita sp.
TCCAAAAAGACCTCTTTTCGAAAGAATAGAATCTGGGCATCATAGGCACTTCCCAAATCTGTAAACTTCCGAATCGCCGAAGGGGCAATGGTAAATATGGCAGGTGCTTTGGCTTTATGCACAAACAAATCGGATTCCAGTTGAAGTTCCCCCTCACTCAATAGGCAAATGGCATAGGCCGATGTGCGATGTGCGTCTTCTGAAGCACAGGCATTGCTGAGGTGCGACATATAGTACCATTTATCTGAAAAGGAGCCGCTGTTCTCCAATTTGGTATATTCGATATATGGAATGGACTGCATATTGTTTCGATTTGACTTTGATTCTTACTCAATTGATTCCTGACTGATTGGTTTAAAATCCTGATTGCTGAAAAATGGAGCATTTGGAATCACAATTCTAATGAATTCATGCTTTGTAGCCTTATGGCAGGAATTACAGGCGTTTGTGAAATTTTGAAAGCTGTTTTTGAAAGTTACTATGTTTTTATGGTCAATTGCCTCATCAACTTCATTTAATCCACGATCTATCATATACAGCAACTGCGTCTCTTCTCGATCGGGATGCACCGTACGAATGTCCTCAAAGATTTCTTCAATCTCATGGACTTCAAACTCCGCCAATTCCCAGTTTTCATTGATGCCAGCAAACCACAGTTTGTTATGGTGGTTTTGTATGCTTCCCATAAAATCGCCGAAGCCGGGTTTGTAAATGGCCTCAACTATTTTCTCATAGTCCTTGCCCGAATCTTGCTGGTTTTGGTTTGATTGCATGCAGCCAAGAAAGACAAACGCAAGTAGAAAGAAGGTTATTTGTTTCATTTTTAATAATTTATGATTTGGTTTAGGATTGTGGGATCAATAATCTCTGAATCCAATAGAGAGCATGATGGCTGTCCTTTTTTCAAAGGTAGCCGATGAAATTGGAATAACCAATGGTCTTTATGAAATCACGAGAAAGGGTTTTAATGTGATGGGGGGCTTTCCTGTCTTCAATTAGTGGGGTAATGACCTAATCCCGAATGATTTTTGAAAAAATCAGATGGAGCGAGCAATTGACTGGAATTGATATTTAAAGAGAAAATTGGTCAGGAGCCTTTTTGGAACAACGATTCGTGTTTACCATCCTCCACTTGCGCCACCGCCGCCAAAACCTCCTCCCCCAAAGCCACCTCCAAAACCGCCTCCTCCGAAACTGCCGCCGCCACCAAAACCGCCGCCACCACCAAATCCGCCGGTGCGGCCCATACTGGACAATATCAGAATATCCAAAAGGCTTCCTCTGCCGCCTCCCTTTCCGCCACGTCCTCCTTTTCTGAAAAGCGCTATTAGAATAATTATGAAGATGAGAATGATAAAGAAGGGAATTTGAACATTTTCTTTTTTACCGAAGTCACGGTCTTCCTTGAATTCCCCTACAAGGGCTGCAAAGATGGCATCACTGCCTTTGTCCAAGCCTGCATAATAATTCTCGTTCTTGAATTCGGGAATCATAATACGGTTGATGATCCGTTCGGCCATCATGTCCGTAATCCGGTATTCAATTCCGTAGCCTGTGTTGATATCCACCCTTCTATCGTCCTTTGCGAGGAGGATCAATATTCCATTATCTTCCCCTTTTTGTCCTATGCCCCATTTTTGCCCCCACTGCGCACCGAGCATGGAAATGTCCTCGCCGTTTGTGGAGCCAATAACAATACACACTATCTGTGTGGAAGTGGAATCCGCATAGCGCACCAGCTTTGTTTCCAAAGAGGATTTTTGGGCAGGAGAAAAGAGGTCGATATAGTCATAAACTGAAGTCTGTACGTTCGGTTTTGGAGGAATGGTGTATTGGGACCAAACGTTTTCAGATGAAAGGCTCAACACCAAAACGAAAAGTATGGTACAATAGCCCTGAAAAGTCGTTTTCATTGAGTTGAGGTTTTCTATTTAATTGGACTTCGTGGAAAAAGGCTGCACTATGAAATCTTACCTACCGAAATATCATCCGGAAGTTGGTTCTTATCATTGGGCTGGTATGGAAAATATTTTTTAAGCTGTTCTCCTGCTTTCAAAACACCGTTTACCAATCCTAATTTAATTTCCCCCTTCTTGAAGTGATCGATCATGATATCCTTTGTGCTTTCCCAAAAATCCTGGCCTACTTTGTCATTGATGCCTTTGTCGCCCATAATGACCAAAGTTCTATCTTCCACTGCCACATAGATCAGTACCCCATTGCTTTCTTTTGTGTTCTGCATGTGCAAAATGTTGAACACTTCCTCGGCACGTTCAATGGCATCCTGTTTTTCATCGCTTTTCGCATCCGGCGGACTGGAATGGGGCTCAAGATGTATCCGTATTTCACCCGATGTGTTTCGCTCGGCCATACGAATAGCGCCAATAACCGCTTCTTGTTCTTCTGGGGTAAGGAAATCTTCTATTTTGGGCATTTTGAATATATTTTTGGTTTAAGGCATCAAAGGACGGTTCTCGTTCTCTGTTGTCTGTTGTGAATTTCGTTGAATCTCGTAATTTGTAATTCGTAAATCTTTGATTCTAAAATTCTAACTCATAATTTTGAATTCATAACTGGGTCTAAAGTCTTAAGGCAAAGCGGTCTTACGTCTTTGTTGACGGACAATAAGGATTCTGAATAAGTTAATTGCCGCCAAAGTCAAATTCAACTTGCGGCGCAACTTCAGAACCTGCATCGGCCTCAAAATATGGTTTGGGATGGAAACCCAACATTCCGGCGATTAATTTGGTAGGGAATTTTCTCGTCTCGGGGTTATAGACTCTCAGTGTCTCGTTGTACCTATTGCGTTCCACATTGATGCGGTTTTCTGTGCGCTCAAGTTCGTTGATCAATTCCCTGAAGTTTTCATTCGCCTTTAAATCGGGATAGCGCTCAAAGGTGGCCAGCAATCGCGATAGGGCAGAGGTAACACCTTCCTGGGCCTGTTGGAATTGGGCCATTTGTTCTGGTGTTGCATTGGAAGGATCAACGGTTATGGACGTAGCGCGGCTTCGTGCTTCCGTTACCCGGATTAAAGTTTCCTGTTCGAATTCTGCATAACCCTTGGCGGTGTTCACAATGTTTGGGATCAGGTCCGCCCTTCTTTGGTAGGAACTTTCCACGTTTCCCCATTGGGCCATAACGTTTTCATCCAGTTGGACCAACCTATTGTTTACAGATGCAAACCAACCTCCTATAATTAAAATTAGACCGAGGATTATTATTAATGGCAACCATTTTTTCATGTTTTTGTTGGATTTTAAAGTTCTTCTTTAATTTTTAAAAGTTCCGCTTTAACGGCTTCTAATTTACGGATAATATCAAACCGATCTAAAGTTTTTTGTTTGTTTTGTTGAAGATGGATTTTGGCGCCATCCAATGTAAACCCTCGCTTTTTTACCAAATGGAAAATTAATTCCAGATTTTTAATGTCCTCGGGTGTGAATTTTCGGTTTCCTTTGGCGTTTTTCTTGGGTTTCAATACATCAAATTCCTTCTCCCAGAATCGTATGAGCGATGTGTTCACGCCGAAAGCATCGGCTACCTCGCCTATGCTGTAATACAATTTTTCGGGTAGGTCAACGTGCATTTTGTAATTATGGTTTAAATTGATCCTTGTTGTTAATCCAGCGATTGGTTTTCCTGTTGCGCCACTTTCAGCATGTCTTCATATTCCTGTGCGGTAAGACTTCCGTAGTAAAAATTCATTGGGTTTATGCGCTGGCCATCCTTAAAAACCTCATAGTGCAAATGGGGCCCTTGGCTGCGGCCAGTACTGCCCACAAAACCGATCAGATCGCCACGCTGCACTTTTTGACGCACTTTTACGTTGTATTTGTACAAATGGGCATACAGGCTTTCGTAGCCATAACCATGGTCGATCATTATATGGTTTCCATATCCGGTGGCTCTGTTGTCTGCCCGTGTTACCACTCCATCGCCTGTTGCATAAATTGGGGTTCCTCTGGGCGCACTAAAATCCATTCCGTAATGATATTTTCGGGCTTTTGTAAACGGATCGGTCCGGTAACCATAACCGGACGCAATCCTTGTTAGGTCCTCATTTCGGACAGGTTGGATTGCAGGAATGGCAGCCAAAAGCTTTTCCTTGTTTTCGGCAAGGTGCGCGATTTCATCGAGCGATTTCGACTGGATAACGATTTGTTTGGTCAGAATATCCAAATTCCTTGTGGTGTTTATAATTAGTTTGGAATTGTCAAAACCCTCAAGGTCCTGGTACCGATT
>CAZMDY010000158.1:0-4242 GCA_964565295.1 uncultured Aequorivita sp.
TACGATAAATTTTCGATAGGCCCATTTGTCATTTAATTTTCAACCCCTTATAACATTAAACCTCCATGAATATTAATAAAATGAGGCGTTTTGCAGAGGTTGGTAAAAACGTTTAGGACGCTATTGTTTGTAAATAAAATTTTTTCGTTGTTTTCATTAAAGGATACACTTCTTTTTGCTGTATCGTACGTTAAAATATAGAGAATTACGTCCCAAAGGTTTGTTACAATTAATTTAGGGCAAGAAATGGTTATGTAATTTTATTGCACAATATTAATTCTAAAAATGAAAAGCTATGAGTGCAGAAGAAAGAAATCCAGGAAAAGGGACACAGCGCCCAGGGTATAATCAACAAAACCCCAATGAAATGAACAATCCGCAAAACCAGCGGGAAGAGCAACAGCGCCAGGAAAAACAGAATCCACAAGAACGCCAAAGTGAATGGGAGCAAAGGCAAGTGGAACAGTCCGATAATCCAAATTGGAATCAACAACACCGTCGCAACACCCAGAACCCCGAATCCAATAGGCAGGAATGGCAGGAAGAGGAATAAAGATGCGGTAATGTATTTTAACAGGAAGGAGACTCGGTAAAAATGGGTCTCTTTTTTTGAAATCATTTCCTGAATTCGACCACAAGCTAATGACTAAAAAATAAAATCCTTATTCTATGATGACACTGTTAGAAACCAAAAAAAAATTCATTCACGAATTAAAAGAAACCTATTCTTTATCCGAAATCGATTTGGCCATACAATCCTTGGCTGAAAAACATCTTCATCCACATTCGGAAAACATACCATTGGATGTTTCGCGACAGGAAATTTTTGAGGATGCATTAAGGAGGCTGAAAAAAAATGAACCGTTGGAATATATTATAGGAGAAGTACGCTTTTTTCAAAGGGTTTTTAAAGTGAATTCTAGCGTTCACGTTCCGAGACCTGAAACTGAAACGATGGTCCAATGGATCCTGGAAGATTTTAACTATAGAGAAGCGGCAATCGATGTTCTTGATATTGGAACTGGTGCCGGGGTTTTGCCCATCACACTAAAGAAAGAAATGCCCAATATGTCGGCAACCGGTCTGGATATTTCAGAAGAAGCCCTTGAAGTTGCCGAAGAAAACGCCTCTCGATTACATGCCAAAGTGGAGTTTCTAAATGCAGACGTGTTCGAGATGGAAATGCTGCCACGAAAATTTGATATTATCGCGTCAAATCCACCATATATTTTAAAAAATTCCCAAAGAGATGTGCAGCGAAAATTTTTGGCCCACGAACCTCCCGTTGCGCTATATGTTGAGGACAGTGATCCAATGGTTTTTAATCGAAAAATAGCCCAATTGGCGAGTGGAAATCTAAAAGAAAATGGAGCTGTTTATTTAGAAATAAATCAATTTTTGGAAAAAGAGACTTCGCAAGTTTTCGCCGATCTGGGTTTTAAAACAATTTGCAGAACGGATGTTTTTGGAAATCCGAGAACTTTGAAAGGTTTTAAATCATAAACGTCTTATCTGGAATCTTGGGTTTCCAATTTGTCTCTTTTTTTTTGTGTAACAAGATACCAGATCAAAATAACAACTTGGGTTAAAGCGTCGGATAGATAGATTGGCGAAATCACGTCTTTAAAAACGTATATACAGTCAATGGATAAATAGCTCACTGCTGCAAGAATACCCAAAATATATGGATGTTTTTTAGAGTAGACGAACAGGAAAACACCAATTGAGGCACTCAATAACCCAACCATTTCAACTAACCAAAGATCGGTTTTTGGTCCGGTTACAGTCAAAAACGAACTCATGTGCACTACTGGCCAAAGTCCGGTAATAGTGTAGTAGCCACCTTGTAATTTGAAGATAACCGTTTTCATGTTGCCAAATTACAAAAGAAGAAAACAAGCAGCTCTCTATAAAAAGCAAAAAAATGTCAAAATTATGCAAACATACGGGTTTTTAGAAACTGTCAGCGATCCCCTTTAATCCTATCGCAAAAACCATAAGCATCAATTATAGAACGATCCTAAGCTATTTTATAAACAGAAGGACAGAGGCATCGTCAGAATCGTTCAATGCGAGAATAAAAGCTTTTAGAACCTAGGTTTAGAGGAGTAAAAAATGTAGAATTCTTTTTTATTGATTGACCACAATTTTTGCATAAACACGACTTTTGAGATTAATCCTTAAAAAGGCATGACAAGCCATAGAACAAGAAAACAAAAACCTTGCAAATATCTTTAGTGCAGATATAAACAAGGTTTTTTTAGTTGGCCCACTAGGGCTCGAACCTAGACTCTTCTGGACCAAAACCAGACGTGTTGCCAGTTACACCATGGGCCAATTCCATAATGAGGTGGCAAATTTAATACAAACTTTGTGTTGTACAAACATTTTCGCTTAAAAAAATTATCTATTCCATTAGCCCTGATAAAACAGCTGTGAAAAATATCATAACGTATTGTGCGTTAACTCCAATATCATACACTTCGGGTATGTTTATTATTACTAAATTCGCACCAATCAAATTAAAACGCGCTTATGGGGTCTTTTAACTTTACTAAATGGAACATAATTACGGGCTGGACAGTTTTTGCCATTGCATTGATCTCCTATTGGCTAACAGTTGAGCCAACCGCAAGCTTCTGGGACGCCGGTGAGTACATAACCACTTCCAGCAATTTGGAAGTTGGCCATCCTCCAGGCGCTCCACTCTATCAGTTGATCGGAGCGTTTTTCTCCATTTTTGCTTTGGACGCCACCTATATTGCGCTTACCATTAATCTGATGTCGGTTTTTTCCAGCGCATTCACTATTCTGTTTATGTTCTGGTCCCTCTCGATTCTTTTGACCAACTTAATTTCTAAAAGGCAGGAAATCAACAAAACCAGTGCCATTGCGATCCTTGGCAGTGCCGCAGTGGGTTCATTGGCTTTTACCTATACGGATAGTTTTTGGTTCAGTGCGGTTGAGGCAGAAGTATATGCGATGGCAACTTGTTTGATGTCGATCCTTTTTTATTGCGCCTTGCGTTGGGAACGCGAAATGTTGGAACCTCGTGGAAACCGATGGGCCGTGCTCATTTCATTTATCATAGGTCTTTCCTTCGGAGTCCATTTTATGGCGCTATTGACCATTCCGGCAATTGGGTTTTTATATTTCTTTAAACACACCGAAAAAGTTACCATAAAAAACTTTATCATCGCAAATTTTGTGACAGTGGCCATCCTAATGTTCATTTTCATCTTTTTGTTGCCGATGTCAATGAAATTTTTTAGTGCTTCCGAAGTATTTTTCATCAATACCATTGGTCTGCCTTTCAATAGTGGAACCATTATCGCCGGGCTTCTATTTATCGCTGCTTTCTATTATTTGCTTCGCTATACAAAAAAGAAAAAGTTTGTAAAACTCAATACACTCGTTCTGTGTATACTTTTCATTTTTATCGGATTTTCAAGTTGGTTGATGCTTCCCATTCGAGCAAATGCGGGAACGGTTATAAATGAAAACAATCCGGACGATGCACGGGAACTTTTGGCATATTACAACCGCGAGCAATATCCAGAAACACATCTTCTCTATGGTCCGCTTTTTACAGAGATTTATGCAGGCCTTGACGAAGACGAACCTTATACAGATGACAAACCAAATTATGAACGGGATGAGGCCACCGGAAAATATGTTATCGTAAACAATTATAAGAACGCAAAACAGAACTCCGATAATGCGCATAAAGGTTTTTTCCCGAGAATGTGGAGCATAGACCACGCAAGCAATTATATTGAATTTATCGGAGGGCTGGAATTCTCGGTCAAAAGTGAATTTTTGGATGAACCAAGACTTGTGGAAGAAGTAAACCAATTTAAAATGGCGTATCGTCAAGGAATGGTTGATTCTTCAGATTACGACAGATTCCTGAAAAATTTCGGGCAATTTCTCAACATAGAAAAGCCCACATTTTTTCAGAATATAAAATTCATGGTCGAATACCAATTTGGATATATGTACTGGCGCTATTTTATGTGGAATTTCACGGGCAGACAGGACGATATTCAAGGGCGTTATACCGACCTGCACGGCAATTGGCTAAGCGGAATAAATTTTATAGATGAAATCCGTTTGGGAAACCAAGATATGTTGCCGAGCGACATGAAAAACAACAAGGGCCGGAACACATACTTTTTCCTTCCGCTCATCCTGGGGATCATCGGGTTGGTTTTTCATTATAAAAACGATCAAAAAAGTTTT
>CAZMDY010000159.1:0-2503 GCA_964565295.1 uncultured Aequorivita sp.
GCGCCAAAGGAAGATCTTTCACTGCCTTTAGCATTTTTTATTGAGGTTGCAATCAGTCAAATTTTTCCTCCGGGATTATTGCTGGTAAAAATAAAGAAATTATATGAACTGTGATTTTATTTGAACTATTTTCCAGAAATGATTTAATCCTCATTTCCGAAGAAAACGATAATCCCGATTTCTTTGTTTGTCACTTTACTAGTATAATGTCCCAAAATCCAAAATGGAACAGTCCAGCTTTTGTTTTTTAAAGTTTAGTTTATCTTTACCCACCTTTAATAAAATATGGAGCGTTTTCTTGCTTTTTTGTTACTTCTTCTTTTAAGCAGTCCACTTTTTTCACAAGAAAAAGAAAGGAACCCATTTGCTCTGGAAGCCGATTTTTTCTATGGTAACATTTTGGAGCACAATCCGAAAATCCAGCATTTGATCACAGGCCATCCCACTGGATTTGTTATGTCCTATAACCGAAAAACCTTCGGGTTTAACGAATGGGAACGCCGCTACAACTATCCAGATTGGGGGTTTTCCGCGGCCTACCAAAATATGCACAATGAATATTTGGGGGAAGCTTTTGGGGTCTATAGCCATTTAAACTGGTATTTTCTGAAACGGAATCTCAGATTTCAAGTGGGAACTGGAATTGCCTATCTTTCCAAAACCTATGATACCGAGACCAATTTCAACAACAATGCTTACGGGACCCATTTATTGAGCAGCACTTATATCAAGGGAAATTTTGTAAAGGAAAATATATGGAAAGGGCTGGGCTTCCATCTCGGTTTTATTTTCATCCATTACAGCAATGGGAGTTTGAAAGCACCGAACACCAGCACAAACACCGTTGGGTTCAATGCCGGTCTGAATTATCAACTTGATTATAAGGGTTTTCCTGAATACATCCAAAAAGAGGATTCCCTGAGTTCCACTTATGCCGAAAAAATCGCTTATAACGTTGTTTTTCGCGGCGGCGTAAACGAAAGTGACGTAATCGGACTTGGTCAAGCTCCTTTTTATATCGTATCCTTCCATCTGGACAAACGGATCAATTATAAGAGCTCATTCCAACTGGGCACGGAAATTTTCTTCTCAACTTTCTTGAAAGACTTTATAAAATTCCGTTCTATTGCCTATCCCGAAGATGGACTTTCAGGAGAGGAGGATTATAAAAGAATCGGTGTTTTTATGGGCCATGAACTTCGCTTTAATAAAGTGGCTTTCATTTCGCAATTGGGCTATTATGTGTATTGGCCCTATGAATTTGAAAACAGGGTCTATAACCGATTGGGATTGAAACGCTATTTTTTTGACGATAGATTTTTTGCAACTGTTTCCGTACATTCCCATTGGGCCAAAGCGGAAGCCATGGAATTTGGGGTTGGAATAAGATTATAATTTTGAAGCAAATCATGAAAAAACTGCTTTTTATCTTATTGTTTGTATCGCTTGCAAGTTGCGATTCCGAAAAAGCTTGGGATTGTTTTAAAAGTCAGGGCACGATAGTACAACGTGAAATTGTAGTGCCTACTTTCTCCAAAATTTTGGTCTGGGACCGGACAAAACTTTTTGTCCAGCAAGGAGAGGAACAAAAAATTGTGGTAGAATCTGGCGAAAACCTGATTGGCAATGTAAATGTTTCCGTAGTGGATGGAAAACTGGAAATACACAACAACAATTCCTGCAATTTGGCACGGGATTATGGAATTACAAAAGTGTATATAACCGCTCCCAATATCACGGAAATCAGAAGTAGTACAGGTTATCCGATCGAGAGTATCGGCATACTCAGTTATTCTGATTTATCATTGTTTTCAGAGGATTCCAATGCAGAAGGACGCTATCAAACCGATGGAGATTTCAAGTTGGATTTGGATGTCGAAAATTTAAACGTCGTTGCCAATGGACTGTCCAAATTTTATTTGACCGGAAAAGCGACAAATGCCAGTTTTGGATTATATGCGGGCGATTGCAGGATATATTCAGAAGAATTGGTCGTGCAGCATTTGGATCTTTTCCATCGCAGTTCTGGCCCAATGGTGGTTAATCCACAACAATCAATAAAAGGAAAAATAGTAAGTGTGGGTGATGTAATCTCCAAAAACAGACCCGAAATTGTGGAGGTAGAGGAACTTTATCGTGGGCGGCTTATTTTTGAATAGACCTGTTTTGCCACGAATACACGAATGTTTTTGAATTTTGAATTTTGAATTTTGAATTTTGAATTTTGAATTCTGAACTCATAATTTTTTCAAAACTCCTAACTCATAACTTTTCTTCAAGCAGTCAACTCCCCAAAAAGCTTTTCCAAAGTTGTATTCTTGTTGTGCAATTGAAGGATTTTCAATCCGTTGTCGTGGGCAAAATCGAAAACCTTTCCGCGCATATCCTGGTCAGTATCAAAATATAATTGATATATAAAACCTGCGGAATTTTCTATTTTCCCGATCTTCGGAAGCTGTTGCAGTGCAATTTCCTCAACGCGGTAATCAAACTCCACTTCAAT
>CAZMDY010000159.1:2603-4204 GCA_964565295.1 uncultured Aequorivita sp.
TCGGAAGCTGTTGCAGTGCAATTTCCTCAACGCGGTAATCAAACTCCACTTCAATGATCTGTTGATTGCTGCTTTTTAGTTCCTCCAGTTTTTTGTCCAGGACAATTTTGCCTTTGTTTATGATAATTACACGGTCGCAAATGGCTTCAACTTCTTGCATAATGTGGGTTGACAAGAGAACGGTTTTTTCTTTCCCGGCTTCTTTGATCAGACTTCTTATTTCGATCAATTGGTTTGGATCCAGACCCGTTGTAGGTTCATCAAGGATCAGGACTTCGGGATCGTGCAAGAGAGCGCAGGCTAGTCCCACCCGTTGTCTATAGCCTTTGGAAAGTTGGCTTATCTTTTTATTCGCTTCGGAAGTCAGGCCAGTTCTTTCGATTACTTTTTCGATTTCAATCTTAGAAATCTTATAAATTCCAGCGTTGAAAAACAGATATTCCCGAACGAACATTTCCAAGTAGAGCGGATTGTGCTCTGGCAAATATCCCACACTTTTTTTGATCTGGATATTCTCCTTTCCCACCTCAAAACCATTTACAAAAGCAACTCCTTCGGAAGGATACAGATAAGTGGTCAGAATTTTCATCATAGTGGATTTTCCCGCGCCGTTTGGGCCTAAAAACCCAACAATTTCCCCTTTTCCAATTGAAAATGAAACAGTGTCCAGCGCTTTTTGCTGGCCGTAAAATTTGCTGATATTTTGGACTTCTATGGACATATTACAACCTTGAATAGAGGAATGTTCTTTCGGAATTTGGCTTTAGTTGGATACCACAGCTGTGTGTTCCTGCTGGACTTTTAATATTGAACGAAACAAAACTAAGTATTTTTAAACTTTATATATTAAAAAACCTCACGGAATAGGATTTGGGTGCGTACATTGAAATTATCCCATCTCTGACTTGCTGTTGTATTGTCTGCTGAAAAAAGGCATTTTCTCTATCATGAAATGGTTCAATTTAATCAAGGCTGCTGAATGCTGGTTTTTCCATAATATTTTCTTCTTAACCAAAATGAGACCCGCACCAAAAAAATAAGAACAGGAACTTCAACCAATGGTCCGATGACCCCTGCAAAAGCCTGTCCCGAATTCAGCCCGAAAACGGCTATGGCAACGGCAATCGCCAGTTCAAAGTTGTTTCCGGCTGCAGTGAATGAAACCGCTGCATTTTCTTCATAGGAGGCTCCCAATGCTTTGGTAAAGAAAAAGCTAATGATAAACATCAAACTAAAATAGATAACAAGAGGAACAGCAACAATGACCACATCCATTGGGATTTCGACAATCAATTCCCCCTTCAGCGAAAACATAACGACGATGGTAAATAAAAGAGCAATCAAGGTCATTGGGGAAATGGCGGGGATAAATTTCTGGGTGTACCACTCTTCTCCTTTTAGTTTCACCAAAATTAAGCGACTTAAAATTCCCATTAAAAAGGGCAGACCCAGATAAATGGCTACACTTTCCGCCACCGTGCCGATTGAAATGTCAACAATAGCACCTTCAAATCCGAAATAGGGTGGAAGGATTGTGATAAAAATCCACGCATAGAAACTATAGGCGAAAACCTGAAAAACACTGTTTAACGCAACCAAAC
>CAZMDY010000160.1:0-4192 GCA_964565295.1 uncultured Aequorivita sp.
ATGTCCTCTTGCTCATTATTGTATGCTTTAGCTTCTGTGATACCCTTTATTTGAATAAAATCGGGCAAGGCCCAAATATTTATTTGTTCGTCCAAACGTTTCTTTACGTAGGCGGGTGCAAAAATACAACAACTTTTTACTTGGACAAACGTTTTCTGAAAAATTTCCAGAAGTTTCATTGTTATCTGAGCCTCAATAATTTGGTTATATCTCTTTCTATAAAATGAACTTTGGTTATAGGAACATTCTTTCTATTATCCAACAATCCGATCCTAATTAAGATACAAACCTACTTCCCTTAAAATTATTGCAATTTGTGTCATGGTTATTTTGAAACAGGAAAAAACACATTAAGTACGTGCTAAGTTTTATACCTTTGCAGCCAGTTTTAAAATCTAATCATGTTCAATAAAAACATTAAAATAGTTTTGGCCGCTTTGGTTCTTGGATTGGCCATTTGGCAATTTACCGAAGGATATATCGGAAACGGGATCATGTATGTTTTGCTTGCATCAATTTTCGTTTTCCTTTATTTTAAGAACGAAATTATTCTTTTGGCTTTCCTTCGTCTTCGGAAGCAGGATTTTGCCGGGGCAAAGAAATGGCTCGACAGGATTAAAGATCCAAAAGCTTCCTTGATCACCAAACAGGAAGGTTATTACAACTACCTTAATGGTTTAATGCTTTCGCAAACCAATATTACGGAAGCTGAAAAATATTTTAAAAAAGCTGAAAAATTGGGGTTGAACATGTCGGCTGATATGGCAATGACCAAACTCAATTTGGCCGGGATCGCAATGACAAAAAACAGAAAACGCGAAGCAGAACAGTTATTGGCAGAAGCAAAAACCTTGGACAAACACAACATGCTTGACGATCAGATCAAAATGATGAAGCAACAAATGAAAAAGGTAAACATGCCAAAACAACAGTTTGGTCGAGCCGGTCGTGGCGGAAGAAGGTTTTAAAGAAGACTTGCTTTAGTCACATTTTGAACATCATCCTTGAAAAACCTTTAACACATTAAGTTAAAACAGCTATAATTTTCTATCTTTGCCTCAAATGAATGGATTGATGGGCAAAAAATTACTGCTTCTTTTTTTCTTAATAACCATCTCCGCGGAATCCCAGACCGAGATTGAGGACAGCAGTTTATTTTCCGAAGCCATTCGATTGAACATCAGGAAATACACGCGCGAATCACAGCGTGCCTATGCTTACCGCGATTTCGAACGGGCCGAATTTCTTTTTGATTCTTTGGTTAACAATGTAGTCATCAACAGCTATTTGGACAATTTCACAGTACGAAAACTCTCGCGGAGAAAAATAGAACTGTATTCTTTCAAGAAACCTATTTTCCTGGTCACATATTCTTCTTGGTGCGTGCCGGCCGAAGGCGAAATACCCGCTCTTAATGCGCTCGCAAGAAAATATCGTAAAGAAATTGACTTTGTAGTCCTTTTTTGGGACACAAGAAAAAATGCTCGAAAATCAGCCAGAAAGTATTCCGGAAAAATAAATATTATTTATGTGAATGAAACCGACAATACCAACAACTATATTGTCCAAAGAATGAAACACAGTCTTGGTTTGCCCACAACTTTTTTGATAGACAAAGATAAGCGCATAAAATCAGTTCAGCGTGGGGCTACCCAATTTTACAATAAAACGAACCAAGACACCAATGAATTGATCTACAATTATTATCTGAATGCCCTATCTGTCTTAACCGATTTAAAGGAATCGGACAGAGCATTATTGGCAAGGAATCAAAGTTCTGATCTGGATAAAAAATAAAGTGAAAATTAAGATTATATTTTCGTGTAGTATCCTTTCTCAGGGATCTCAATTATATATTCCTTCCCTGAAGCATTTTTTAAATAAGTTTCACGCAACCACGGATTGTGTATTTTCAGTATTTTGTAATTGATGCCGTACGGTTTTACCCATTCGGCCCAATCATCTACCGGCGTATTTATTTTTACTTGGTAGGTGGGTATATTAGTATAAACATCTTTATCGCGGAAATGGAAACCATATTTTTGCGGATTGCTCATAATTTCCTTTAATGCCAAAATCCTAAAAACATAACGACTGGTTTCTGCGTTGAGCAGTAGATTGTAGTAATCAGTTTGTTTTTGTCTTTCCATCTGCCGTGTCATTCCCCTCACCCCTGCGTTATAGGAAGCCGCTGCCATTGTCCACGTTCCAAATCGATCTTTCGACTTTAGCAAATATTCGGCCGCCACCTTTGTTGCTTTTTCAAGGTGGTACCGCTCATCCACATAATCGTTTATTTCCAAGCCATATTCCTGTCCGGTTGCCTTCATAAAGTGCCAAATGCCCGAAGCTCCGGCAGGCGAGCTTTTTAATTCAAGAGCACTTTCGGCCACGGCGAGATATTTAAAATCATCAGGCAGTCCATATTTCTTCAAAAGGGGTTCTATTTGTGGAAAATATTTATTTGCCCGTTTAAAGAGCAACAAGGCATTGGATTGCCAATAGGTATTTACCAAAAGTTCCCGGTCAAACCGTTCCCGGATATCAGGATCGTCCATGGGGACCTTTTCCCCCGCAAACTCAAGATATTCGGGCAATGGCAAGGCATAAATGTTATAATCATTGGAGAACTTCTTTTCCACTATCTCGTCGGAAGGAGCTTCCTGTACGGCATTTATGCTCAGTGCGCATACTACCAAAATCCCTAAACCTATGCCTATTTTTCCTATGGTTCTCATGTTTTGTTATTTTTCTTTAAAGATAATAAAAAGCAAATGTTGGTTGTTTCATTTAGGTTTTTCTTCACAAAAACCAAACCATTTCGATTCACTGATTAAAGATCTGTAGCAGCATTTTGGAAATCTCTTTTCCTTTTACCAAGATCATAATGTGCGTTCCATTTTGCACAATTCTGCAATCGGAAATGTATTTGATGGGGAACACCCCATCTTTTTCCCCATGGATGTGGATGATCCCTTTCACCGCTTCTTTTCTGTCCCAAGTAACCATTTTCTCCAATGCCCAGTCCAAATATTTTTCGTCTCGAACGTGCAGATATTCCTGATACAGCGATAACCTTTTTTTTGAACGCGGCCCTATCGAAAACTTTGTTAAATCCTCAACACTGAGAACCAGTCTTGTTGGGATCAATTTATAAGCTCCAGTAGCCGAAGCTATTTTCATTCTTCGTGGAAGTTCCTTTCGGGTCTTTACACTGGAGATGATCATCAATTTTTTCAAAGTTAAAAACTGTGCCATTTCCTGAGCCACCACTCCCCCGAATGAAACGCCAACCAAAATGGAATTTGGTTCCTCCACGCGCAGGGCCATTCGCTGGGCATAGTCCACCAAATCTTCCTTTTTCTTTGGGATGAGCCAGTCCAAAACTATAACTTGATAGCGTTCCTCTGGCAAAAAGATGTTCCTGAATATTTCACTACCGGCAGCCATGCCAGGAACAAAGTAGACAATTGTTTTTTTGGTTTTCATAACTCTTTCAGAAAAAAAATGGGATTCCATAAAGATTATTCGTAAATTTACAGGTTCAAAGATAAGTTTAAAAAACCTTTTTTCTGACACCCAAAACCAATCACCGCCCAGTGTGCTGAAAACATTTGGACGCCATTTTATAAAGCATTGACCAAGGCTATTTAGAACACTCCCTTTTTGCAGTTTCCTGAAATAAAATGAATGTTTGCACCTTTAAAATATTGATCAAACAGCAAAAACAACAACCTCATGACCGACGATGTAGAAATTATTGACAATGAATTTTTAAGGCAATTTGAACTTCAATTGGACGAAGGTATGGCGCGGATCGAATACTCGCTACAGGAACGAAAAATATTCTTGACCAAATATGAAATGCCCGAGGAAATGGAAGAAAAAGGCTTACGGGATATTTTCATCAAAGCAGTTTTTGAGGAAGTAAAAGATAGAGGTATAAACTTGGTCCCCACCAGTCCAGAAATTGCCGGATTTATGCGAAAAAACCGTAGAAAATACCGGGATTTATTGCCCGTGGGAATTAATATTTAAACCAGAAATTTATCTGTTGAATTTTCCAGATTTTTAAATCAGAAAAGAACTAATTTGGCAATAAAAATCAAATTTCCGACCAGGTCAAACCCAGAAACCTCCTATAAAATATTTTTGAAAATCAAATCAAAACCGTTTCATCTGCCTTGAACCG
>CAZMDY010000161.1:0-4182 GCA_964565295.1 uncultured Aequorivita sp.
GGAAGTGCTTAAGCATTTTGAAAATAAGCCACCCAAGGGAGAAATTGTAATTGTGGTTGCAGGTAAAAAATAAAATCTAAACAATTTGTGGTGATTTATTTGGCTTTAATCGATAACGATTCCGGTTTATTTTGTTTTTTAAGTAATTTGTTTTTATATAAAAACGATTTATCGTAAAGCCAGATAGAACAAGGAACTTTAAGGGAGACATTTTTTGCCAATCAGCTTAAGCACTACTACGAAATCCATTTGGCCAAAAAAGGGGATTTTATTGTAAACAGAAAATACACGGTCGAAATTGGTGGAAAAAACAAAACCACCCAACAAATTTCCGGGGTCAACGATGCTTTTATATTACGAGATGATATTGAGATTGGCGCAATGAACATTATTCCGCTGTATCTTTTTGGAATGCTTTATTGACCCACGGAAAGCAAAAATTTCCTTTAATTTTGTACTTTTACGCTTCTCCCCTATTTATCACTTAGATCCCAATCTATTTTTTGGATTTGTAATTTTAAAAACTGAACACACTGCAATTATGCGCTGGACGTTAAAACCAAAATCAGACCAAGCAACGGTGGAATCTCTTTCAAAAATTTTGGGAGTAGATACCATTATTGCGTCCTTATTGGTTCAGCGGGGGATTGAAACCTTCGAGGAAGCCAAAGCATTTTTCCGACCAAGTTTGAACCAACTCCACGATCCTTATCTAATGAAAGACATGGACAAGGCGGTGTCCAGAATTGAAAAAGCCATTGAGAACGAAGAGAACATTCTGGTTTATGGTGATTATGACGTTGATGGAACTACAAGCGTTGCCTTACTTTCTTCCTTTTTAAAAAGTTACTACCCAAATGTTTCTACATACATACCCGACCGGTATGACGAGGGTTATGGCGTTTCTTTTAAGGGAATTGATTATGCACACGACAATGATTTCAAATTGATCATCGCACTGGATTGCGGTATCAAGGCGATAGACAAAGTAGCGTACGCATCTGAAAAAAACATCGACTTCATTATTTGTGACCACCACCGTCCGGGAAAGGAACTCCCAATTGCGGTTGCCGTCCTGGACCCCAAGCGCGAAGACTGCAACTATCCCTACAAAGAACTTTGCGGTTGTGGCGTTGGTTTTAAATTGATTCAGGCCTTAGCTGAAAAACAAGGTTTACAAATTGCCGACCTAATTCCGTACTTAGATCTGGTAGCCACAGCGATTGGAGCCGATATTGTTCCTATTACTGGTGAAAACAGGATCTTGGCATATTTTGGCTTGAAAGTCATAAACAGCAATCCGAGAACAGGCTTTAAAGCGATATTAAAACAAATCAAGAAAAAAACCCTAACCATAACAGATGTAGTCTTCATCATCGCGCCACGAATCAATGCAGCTGGCAGGATGAAACACGGCGAACATGCAGTGGCTTTACTGACAGAGACAGATTTCCAAAAAGCTGAATTTTTTGCAATGGAAATCGAAAAATTCAATGCCGATAGAAGAGAAGCCGATAAATCCATTACCGAAGAAGCACTTCTTCAAATCATTGAAAACAAGGAGGAAGAAAGAATGACAACAGTAGTATATCAGGAGAATTGGCATAAAGGCGTTATCGGAATTGTTGCCTCACGGTTGACTGAAACTTATTATCGACCGACCTTGGTTTTTACAAAAAGTGGTGGAAAATTGGCAGCCTCAGCCCGATCCGTAAAAGATTTTGATGTTTATAATGCGCTGGAAAGCTGTGCGGCACATATTGAACAATTTGGAGGACATAAATATGCAGCCGGATTGACATTGCTGGAGAAGGATTTTGAAAATTTCAAGGCGGAATTTGAACGCGTTGTTTCAGAAACCATTGAACCCAGACTATTAAGTCCAGAAATCAGTATTGATGCCGAAATAAATTTGGAAGATATCACTCCAAAATTCTACAGAATCCTAAAACAATTTGCTCCGTTTGGACCCGGAAATATGACCCCAACATTTATGACGCAAAATTTAGAGGATACCGGGTGGGGAAAATGTGTGGGGGAAGACAAAAAACATCTACGGGTTGTGGTGAAACAAGGAAATTCAAACCAATTTACCGGAATCGGTTTTGGAATGGCAGATAAAGTGGATATCGCTTGTTCTGGTAAACCTTTTAAAGCAGTGTACTGCATTGATGAAAACGAATGGCAAGGAAATGTTAGCTTACAGCTTCGTTTAAAGGATGTTAGAGAGTAATATTTTCTCTGTTTTCCAATAGAGATTGTAGAGATCAATCAGCTTGACATTTCCCGTTTAAATCCCTTCAACTGGAACTTTTCCCCATCAAAAACCCCGTAAGTGTAATGGTTGATCCAATCGCCGAGATTAAAATAGGTCGCCTTTTCTGAAATTTTTATCTCCATAGGCAAATGTCGGTGGCCAAAGACGAAATAATCATAATTATTGCTTTCCAATTTTCGTTTTGCGTATTGCACGAGCCACTCGTTTTCCTCGCCAAGAAACTTTTGGTCTTCTTCGCCTGAAATCAATTTATTCTTTACGGAAAGATGTTGCGCCAGTCGCACTCCAATATCTGGATGAAGCCATCGGAAAAACCATTTGGAAACAGGATTGGTAAAAACTCTCTTCATCCGTTTGTAGCCTTTATCACCAGGGCCTTTTCCGTCGCCATGACCAATAAAAAAATGTTTATTATTGATTATAAATTCCTTGGGGTTGTGATACACGGGAATATTGAGTTCAGATTCAAAATAATCGTCCATCCAAAGATCATGATTGCCCACAAAGAAATAAATTTGGATGCCGCTATCGCGCAATTCGGCCAATTTCCCCAAAGTTCTAACAAATCCCTTCGGAACCACGGTTTTGTATTCAAACCAAAAATCGAAAAGATCGCCAAGTAGAAAAATTGCTTCTGCGTCGTGTTTTATACTGTCCAACCATTCAACGAAAATCCTTTCCCGCGGGGTGCTTTCCGCATAGGTTGGCGCCCCAAGGTGATTATCACTGGAAAAATAAACTTTCTTGCCTTGTGGAATTTGCATATTCAAATATAAATGAAAACTTAGTTATCAGCTGCATACCACTCAGCATAGCTACTATCCGTTTCCTGAAGTCTAAGGGAATGAAGTTTTATATTTTCAGGCAATTTTTTGACGATTTTTTTGGAGAAATCAATAACCAACATTTCACTTGTGGGCTGATAATCGACTAAAAGTACATTATGTCCACGATTGCTTAATTCCTTTGCCAATTCAACGTGGGGCGTGTTTTTATTGAAAACAGTGGCATGGTCAAATACATCGACTATCTCTTCCTTTACTATTTTCTTCAGGTCGCTGAAATCGATCACCATTCCGAATTTCACATGGTTATTGTCAGAAATGGGACTTCCAATTACCGTGACGGAAAGTTTATAACTGTGGCCGTGTACATTCCTACATTTGCCGTCATAACCGAAGAGTGCGTGGCCGGTTTCAAAAGAAAAAATCTTGGTGATCCGTATTTGTTCCATCATTCATAAATTGGTGACAAAGATACAACATTCTTCTACCAGCCTCGATGTATGGCCTATGAATTCAAGATAAAGACGCGTCTATGCGTGGATCTCTTCCTATAAAAACCGCTCTGTTTGTTATTTTTCAATCGTAAAATAGAAGCTTTAATTTTAGGTGAAAGCAAAAAGATTCCGCACTATATTTGACTTGTGTTTAATAAACAATAAAAAATGGCAAATGAACTTTTTGGACAATTGGAATTCGTTGAAAATCCATTATTTGAAAGCATTATAAACGATTTACTTCATCAGCATTATAGCATTGTGAACGACTTTTTTTCTTCCGAAGAAACCCTCATTCTGCGTGATTCCCTTTTTGCAAAATACGAAGCAGAAAAGTTCAGGAAATCCGCAATCGGCAATCGACTTAATGAAGAAATTGACAACTCGATCCGTGGGGATTTTATTCTTTGGATCGATGAAAAAAATGCAAATGAAGCTGAAATACTTTTCTTCCAAAAAATAAATTATTTGATAAATTATTTGAACCAAACATGCTTTTTGGGAATTCTACATAAGGAATTTCATTATGCCGTTTACCCAGAAGGAACCTTTTATAAACGACATTTAGACACTTTTCAGAACGACGACCGACGGAAACTTTCGATTGTGTGCTATTTGAACGAGA
>CAZMDY010000162.1:0-4119 GCA_964565295.1 uncultured Aequorivita sp.
GTGGTTACATAACCACCAAGATAATATCCCCCCATCAGTGCCAGTAAAGTAATAGATAAGGTGGAGGCCCAGCTGTATAAAGAAGTTCCAAAAAAAGGCGCCAACAACCTAGCACCAGCCAATTCAGTTACCATCACAACACCTCCTTCAATAAAGGAAATAAAGTAAAGGAAATTTAGAGATGACGTGTGAGTATTCACCGATGCGGATTGGTCTGTTTTCATTTAGGATAGGTTTTATATTTATTGATTAAAACCAAACTCAATGGACATCTGTAGCAAACCCAAAAATTGGATTTACATACAAATATCTTTCAAATCCGATTTTTCCATCAATTTAAGAGGGGAAAAATACTACTTTTGAAAAGAAAATCAAAACATATATTTGAACCGTCTTGGTCCGGATTGAAAAATTTAAAGCATCGTCACGACAACCTTGAAATGAACCTAAAACACCAACACCATGAAACTCGTAATCACCACTAAAAACGCCCCAACTCCCATTGGCCCCTATAATCAGGCAATCCTTAAAAACGGAATGCTATTTACCTCGGGACAAATAGCCATTGATCCCCAAACAGGAGAATTAAACTTGGACAATATAGAAACCGAGACAAAACTTGTGATGGAAAATCTAAAGGCTATTCTTACCGAAGCTGGGATGACTTTTGAGAATGTATTGAAAAGCACCATATTTATCAGGGATATGGACAACTTTTCCGCAATCAACAAAGTGTATGGAAGCTATTTTAATGAAGCAACAGCTCCAGCACGCGAAACTGTTCAAGTTTCACGGCTGCCAAAATCGGTGAATATCGAGATTTCTGTGATAGCAGCACTATAAGTACAGAGTAGGTTTTTTATCTTGACTAATCGGTGTTCCTGATCAAAGATTACACTTCAGCATCCGATCTTTTCCATAAATATCCTGTCTCACTTCAATTTGTTTAAAACTTTCTTCTTTCAGATAGGCTTCCAATTCTCTCGCGAATTGCTCATTGATTTCAAAAAAAAGATTCCCACCAGGTTTTAAAGAGTTTTTGGCCAAATGGGAAATGGCTTTATAAAACCGCAAAGGATCTTCATTTTTTACAAATAAGGCCGTTTCAGGTTCATAATCAACCACATTCGGCTGCATCAGTTCTTTTTCCAATTCCCTGACATAGGGCGGATTGGAAACGATTATATCATATCTGACATTTTGGGAATCTGACGGAAGGGATCTTGTCCTTAAAACATCTGTTTGGAAAAACTCGATTTCAACATTGTTCACCCCAGAATTTTGAGCGGCAACTTTTAATGCTTCCGATGAAATATCCAAGGCATGTACAACTGCATTTTGAAGGTTTTTGGCCAAGGAAATAGCAATACAGCCCGACCCGGTTCCAATATCCAAAATTGATAAGGGATTGTTCTGAAAAACTGACCCGTTTTGTTCAGATAAAATCCATTCCACTAATTCTTCCGTCTCAGGTCTTGGAATTAAAGTGTGTTTATTGACCCGAAAAGGAAGGCTGTAAAATTCCGTTTCTCCAATGATATATTGGATAGGTTCATGCTTTTTTAAACGAAGAACAGCCTCTTGGAACCGTTGAAAATCTTCCGAGGATACTGTCTTCTCTGGATCCATTGCAATATCAATTCGGGAAAGAGACAGGTATTTTTCACAGAGAATTCCGAAAAAAGATTGAATTTCTTGTGAGGGATATTGATCCGACAAGCTGTTTGTAAATATGGATTTTAACTCTAAAACCTTCAAATTTTGAACTTTTTATTCAATTACACTTTTCTATGACACTAAATAGGCAGTAAAATGGCACCATACGTTCAAAGGACCATCTTTTCACTGAAAACTCAAAAGGGGCTATGTCCATCTGATTCAAACCTTGTATTTTTACGCTGTGAATTTACATGAAAAATATATGTCGAGGTGCCTTCAATTGGCCAAAAACGGGCTTGGGACCACCTATCCAAATCCGTTGGTGGGAAGTGTAATTGTCCATAATGACCAAATCATTGGCGAGGGATGGCATTATAAACCCGGTCTTCCACATGCAGAGGTCAATGCGATAAAAAGTGTTTCATCACACGCAACTTTATTAAAGGAAGCAACTCTTTACGTAAATCTGGAACCGTGCAGCCATTTTGGCCAAACCCCGCCTTGCGCTGATTTGATAATCTCCACGGGAATCAGGAAAGTCGTAATAGGCAGTTTAGATCCAAATCCAAAGGTAGCAGGCAGGGGAATCAAAAAATTACGAGATTCAGGTTGTGAGGTAGTTTCAGGAGTTTGCGTGGAAGAATGCAATGAACTGAACAAAAGATTTTTCACTTTTCACAATAAAAAAAGACCTTATATATTTCTGAAATGGGCACAGACCGGCGATGGGTTTATCGCCCCAAAAAAAGAAACTAGGACAGAAACCAAGCCAGTATGGATCACCAATAGATTTTCCCGCCAATTGGCCCATAAAATGCGAAGTGAGGAAATGGCCATTCTAATTGGAACAAACACCGTATTGGACGACAATCCCTCTTTGACCGTTCGCGATTGGGCTGGAAAAAGCCCTATGCGGGTTGTAATTGACAAGGAATTAAAAATACCTCCTAAATTTTCTGTTCTCGATGGATGTGTAAAAACCTTCGTCGTTACATCGAAAAGCAAAAATGATGACATCAATCCACAAGATAAATTCAATTATATCCAAATAGATTTTTCAAAGGAAATAGCGGCACAGATTTGCGATTCCCTATATCAAAATGATATTCAGTCGCTTATTGTGGAAGGCGGTGCAAAAACCCTTCAGACTTTTATCGATGCCAATCTTTGGGATGAGGCATTTATATTTGAAGGAGTTGCCCGATTTGGAGAAGGGATATTGGCTCCAGTTTTTAAAGGGAATTTAAAATCCGAAACCGCCATAAAAGAAGATTTCCTACGACATTTTAAGAATCAAAACCTCGATGGAATTTGTCGTTGAAATGGATAGAGAAAAAGATACATACAAAACAATTTTAGAACCTTCCGAGGAAGTTCTCTACAAGGAAAAAGGAAGCAAATTTTTTGGTTATGCTTTTCCAGTGTTGAACGAAGAGGAAATAAAAGACCACTTGGAAAACCTGAAAAAGCAACACCACAGTGCGCGTCACTGGTGCTATGCTTGGCAACTGGGAAAAAACTATGACCACTTTCGAGCAAATGATGATGGCGAACCTTCCAACAGTGCGGGAATGCCAATATATGGCCAGTTGCAATCTTATGAAGTGACCAATATCCTTGTAGTGGCGGTCAGGTATTTTGGAGGGACAAAATTGGGCGTGGGCGGGTTGGTCCAAGCCTATAAAACCACGGCGCAAATGGCGTTGGAAAATTCCGGGATTGTCGAAAAAACCATCGATGAGGTTTTTGTTCTGAAATTCAATTATCCAGAAATGAACACTGTAATGCGGATAATAAAGGATGAAAATATTTCAGTAAAACACCAAAAAATGGAACTTTATTGTGAATTTGAAATTTCGGTTCGGAAGAAAGAAGCCGATCGCATTTTTGAACTTTTTGAGAACACATACAAGATTGAAATCAGGTCACTTTCTGCTACAGAAGACGACAAAAACACTTCTTGATCCATCCGCAAAAATTAAGTCGTTCACGATAATTTTTCAATAAGATAATCCGGGGCCCTCATCAGCTTTTTTGTGGTGTTGTCAACAAAAACCAAAATGGTTGTCGCTGTGGCCAAAAGTTGTTTGGACTCATTATAAATTTCATAATAAAATTCAATTTTAACGTCTGGTATTTTCTTTAAAAAAGTCTTAACGGTGATTAAATCATCGTAAAAAGCAGGTTTCTTATAATCAATTGAAAGATGCACAACAGGAAGCTGTACATTGTTGTCTTCCATCCATTTATAAGAAAAACCCAATGCCCGTAGCCATTCTGTCCGGCCTTGTTCCAAATACTGCGCATAGTTGCCATAATAGACCACTCCCATTTTATCCGTCTCCCCGTATCGAACTCTAAATTGTATGTCGTATTGTTTAAAATTTTGTGGCATTGGAGAAAGTTTTTTTGTAGTTTTATCGAAAGTGAAGTATGGCGAAAAAAAACGACTATTTCAAC
>CAZMDY010000163.1:0-4116 GCA_964565295.1 uncultured Aequorivita sp.
ATAAGAAGCCATTGAATAAGCTCTTTCCACGACTTCAGTATTTTTCATTACCAGCGGCCACAGTTTGAACTTGTCCCATTCTTCCTGAAATTTATCAGGTCTCTCGTGTTCATCGGGGTGAGCGGTAATATCCATGTCTTCAAATTTGATCTCGCATGGTGGGATTTCAATTTGGATATATCCGCCGGCCTTGTAGTTCATATCCTCAGGGATTTCAACCACAAATTCTTTAATAAAAGAGGCCACGTTGTAATTTCTGACCACGGTCGCCTCCCATTTTTTAATACCGAAGATTTCTTCTGGTATGGAAATGTTCATGTCCTGTTTTACTTTCACCTGGCAGGACAGTCGTATTCCGTCTTTTAATTCTTTTCTTGTAAAATGTGGTGTTTCCGTGGGAAGTGCTTCTCCTCCACCAGAATGGACATGGCATTCACATTGAATGCAGGTTCCTCCTCCACCACAAGCGGAAGGCAAGAATATTTTTTGACTGCTCAAAGTGGTAAGTAAGGAGCCACCAGAGGGGACCTCAAGCACTTTTTCATCGTTGATGGTTATTTTTACCGGGCCGGAGGGTGCCAATTTCTGTTTGGTGAAAAGTAATAAAGCAACCAATAGTAGGATTAAAACGAGAAAAGCGATAACCGTTACTAAAATAACTCCGAGTGTACTTACTGCTAAAAACATATTTACTTCGTTATTGTTGAAATTTCAACCGCTTGGGCGGCGTCTGTTTTTTCGGTTTGATTCTGTTCTATCCCCAAGTTTTCGGGATTGACTTCCAAGGAGGTCGAATCTTCGTCGCCACCTGTAAGCATTCCTCCAAAGCTCATAAACCCAATTGCCATCAGGCCAGTAATTATAAATGTGATTCCCAGCCCTCTCAAGGGAGCGGGTACGTGGGAATATCTAATTTTTTCGCGAATGGCCGCAATAGAAAGAATGGCCAAGAACCATCCTATTCCGGAACTAATTCCATAGTTTACCGCAAATCCCAAAGTAGGGATTTCTCGGGCTTGCATAAATAAGGATCCTCCAAGTATTGCACAGTTTACTGCAATGAGTGGAAGAAAGATACCGAGTGAATTATAGAGGGCTGGCGAGAATTTTTCAACTACAATTTCTACGAGTTGAACCATTGTGGCAATGGTTGCAATGAAAAGAATATAAGAAAGGAAGCTAAGATCGTAGGTAGCGTATTCTTCGCCAAGCCAAATTAATGCACCATCTTTCAAAATATATTGGTCCAACAGCCAGTTGACGGGTACCGTAACAGCCAAAACAAATATGACCGCAGCGCCAAGGCCCACGGCTGTTGATACTTTTTTGGAGACTGCCAGATAAGAACACATACCCAAAAAGGTTGCAAATATCATATTGTCCACAAAAATCGATCTAAAAAATAACTCTATGTGTTCCATGTTTTTTGAATATTCAATTTACAATTGCATTGAAGGAGATCCAACCGGACACCAACTGACAAGTTGGTTAATCCTCAATTAATTCCTTGTTTCGGGCGCGTTGCACCCAGATTATTATTCCAATAACTATCAATGCCATTGGGGAGAGCAACATAAACCCATTGTTTTCATATCCTATGGCGTAAAGTCCGGTTTTTGAGATTGGATCTCCAAGAATTTGAATTCCAAACAAGGTGCCCGAGCCAAGTAATTCCCTAAAGAAACCGACAATAATCAAAATGACTCCATATCCAGCAGCATTCCCTATTCCATCCAAAAGTGATCGCCACGGACCATTGGCCAGCGCAAACGCTTCAAAGCGGCCCATTATAATACAGTTCGTAATGATCAGACCGATAAAAACGGAAAGTTCCTTACTTAGAGAATACGCGAAAGCTTTTAATATTTGGTCCACTATAACAACCAAGGCGGCCACTACGACCAGCTGGACAATAATTCTGATTTTGGAAGGTATGATATTCCGCATTAAGGATATTACCACATTCCCAATTGCCATAACGGCTATAACTGAAATAGCCATAACCACAGAGGCTTTAAGTTGTGCGGTAATTGCCAATGCCGAACAGATTCCCAAAACCTGAATTGTAATTGGGTTATTATCCGTTAAGGGATCTAAAAGTAACTTGCTATCTTTTCTTGAAAGAAGTGCCATAGTTTATTGATTTAAAGATTTTAAATAAGGAAGATACATTCTCAGATCTTTTCGTATCATAGCGGTAACACCGTCACCTGTTATTGTGGAACCTGCGATTGCATCAACTTTATGATCAGTTTTGTTTTCGTTCAAAGGGTCGTTGTTTCCTTTTGCCACGGTTATCCCTCTAAAGGTATCTCCATTCATAATGTGTTCGCCTTCGAAATCATCCATAAAATAACGCTGTTTGATTTCAGCTCCCAGACCAGGTGTTTCTCCCGCATGGTCAAAAAATACACCTTGGACCACTAGTTCTTCATCCAGCGCTATGAATCCCCAAATAGCATCCCATAGACCTTTTCCTCTTATGGGAATTACATATAGGGTCTGCCCCTCTTTTTCTCCTATAAAAAGTGGCAACCTCCGCTGATAGTTTGGATCCTTTGCTTTGCTCTCTTCGTTTTTCACATCTATCAAATAGGCCTCTGGGTCTTCTATAACTTCATCGCCTTGAAACACCACTTGTTTTGTGATGTTCTCGGCAAAAACACTTTCTACTCGGTCCGTGGCAATAAAAGCAACATCACCGGCACCTTCATTTTCGTTGATTCCCATGGCGTAAAGGATATTCTGCATTTTCTCAAACCGTTCGTTTAATGTTATCCTGCTTTTGAGTCCCTGTGCAACACCTGCCAATAGAGACCCAACTACCACAACCATAATCACTGAAAAAATTACAGTGTACGAGTTTTTATCGGTTAATTTTTCCATGACTATGCTATTTTAGGTTTTAAACGCTTCATTCTTTTCTTAATATTCCCTTTTATCACGTAATGGTCAATTGTAGGTGCAAACACGTTCATCAATAGAATGGCAAGCATTACTCCTTCTGGGTAGGCTGGATTGAATACCCGAATTAGAACGGAAATGAAACCAATCAAAAAACCATAAATCCATTTTCCTTTATTGGTCTGGGAGGCCGTAACCGGATCTGTGGCCATATAAACTATACCGAATGCCAACCCACCCAAAATCAAGTGGTGCCAGAAGGTTTCACTCATTAAACCATAAAAGGTGCTTCCGCTCTGGATCCAACCCTGGGCTACGACTCCATTGAATATAAGTCCCATTGCGAGTGCGCCGAGCACTGCCGACAGCATAATTCGCCAACTCCCGATTTTTGTAAAAATCAGGAACAAGGCTCCCAGCAGAATCAGAAATGTGGATGTTTCTCCCACCGAGCCCGGTATAAAGCCCCAAAAAATATCCCAATTACTATAAATGTATTCCTGGTTTTGAGCTAAACTGCCCAGAATCGTTTCTCCTGAAATCGCATTGGGTTGCCCAGTCATTTCTTTTGCTCCGTGCACCCATACTTTGTCCCCGCTCATCCAGGTTGGATAGGCAAAAAAGAGAAAGGCCCGAATGGTCAGCGCAGGGTTCAGGATGTTCATTCCCGTTCCTCCAAAGACTTCTTTTCCGATGACCACTCCAAAAATCACAGCAACGGTAAGCATCCATAAAGGAATGTCTATAGGCACAATAAGGGGGACCAACATTCCTGTTACCAAATATCCTTCTTCAACTTCATGTTTATAAATAATGGCGAAAATAAATTCGACCCCAAGCCCTACCAAATATGAAACAATGACAAGAGGCAACACTTTCCAAGCGCCGAGGATAAAGTTGTCCCACGTAAAGAAATGTGCCAAAGGATCCAATCTTAAAACACTGTCGAAAGCGGCATAATGCTGATAACCAACATTAAATATCCCAAAAATCAAACATGGAACGAGCGCCAAAATCACGGTGTTCATGGTACGCTTCAAATCGTCGACCACACGCACATGTGAGCCTGATTGGGTGGTCTCGTTTGGCGTATACAAAAAGGTGTGTAGCGCATTGAAGGCGGGCGCCATCTTGGTTCCTTTGTATTTTTCTTTTAGCTTATGTAAATTCTGTTTCAATCCCATAGCAATTATCCTATTTCTTTAATCATTA
>CAZMDY010000164.1:0-4107 GCA_964565295.1 uncultured Aequorivita sp.
GCCCGGTTCATGAATATCACCTCTTGTTTTTTATCTTCGGCGGGTAGCACAACATCCTTGGCAAAATCCTGACAGAATTTTAAATATTTTTTAGTGTAGAAATTTGAGTCTGCAAGTGCTTCAACCCCGAGAAAACTTTCCAGCCAATATCTGGTGTCATACCGGTTGCTGTCCACGGACAGGATTCTATATCCTTCTTCTTTATTGGAATTGAAAATGATGCATCCTTTGTCCAATTTATTTAGGTTTACGCCCTGTTGCAAGAGGGCGTCCAGTTGGCTTTCCCTTTCTGAAAACTGCAGGAAATCCTGTTTCAGTTCACTTTTGAAAATTCCGATGGCATCCATTTTTTCGTTGTCCAATTGAACATTTTCCAGATAGGCAACATAAAGTTCCCCATTTTTAATGTGAGGATGCACGGATTGCTCGTGAAGGTGTTTCGCAATTTTCAAGGATTGCTCGTGAATGGTATCGGAATTGTCAAAAATTGTTGAAGCAATGTTGAAAAGTTCGTGGAACTCCAAATCGGCTTCGTGGGAGAAATGGAGGTAATTTTCTTCTTTTTCCCGAAACGGCTTAAGAAAAAACTCCTTTATCAATGGCGTAAGTTCATCATCCAATTTATGGGGCGATGAGGAAAAAAAAACAGGTTCGTTTCGGCTTTTGTTTCCAATTCGGTGAATGGAAAGCGATGCTATATGGGTGTTGAAAAGGTTTATCATTTGTAATAAGAAAGTTATGGGTTATGAATTCAGAATTATGAATTCAAAGTTGTGAATATAGGTTAGTTCCAGTTTTCGTCGAAGCCAAGGTTGTCGTAATCTTCTGGGTCGAGGTCAAAATCTTCTTCAAAATCGCTGTCGAAGTCTTCTTCCATATCAATTTCTTCCGAAGTGAATTCTTTTTCCGGGGCTTCTTCTGGGATTTGTCCATGTGCGAACATTAAATTAGGGTAAGGGACGCCGTCTTCAATTTCGACTATATCCGCAAGTTCAACCATAAAGGTCCACATATTCAGGAAATCGTAAACATAGATCAGTTTTGTGTCCTCTCTGGAAACGGCATCTTCAATTTGAATTTCGCCCATGACCCTAATTTCTCCTGGCTCCTCGCCCAAGTCGAACAAGCATATTTCTTCACCTTCTTCCCAGAACTCATTGCTTTTGTAGAAGGAGGCCATTTCCTGTCCGTCAAATCCAAAGGCCTGTGTAATTGCATTGTGCAGATCTTCCAGCGTATCGGATGATTTGATTTCAATATCGCGGAAAACGTCTTCGTCGGTATCGAGGATTATTCTGAAGCGGTAAATCATTATAGTTCTTTTTTAAAGGTGCAAAGTTAGATAATTAGTAGACGAATACTCGTAGTTCCAAAGTTTGAAAAATTAGTTTATTTCGAAAAACGATGCAAAACATACGTCATACTTGCCAATAGAAAAAAAGCGACCACTTGATGGAGAACGCCTAAAACCACTGGCACTTGAAAGAGCAGGGTAAATACGCCCAAGATAAACTGTACGAAAACAAGTAAAACGAGCAGGTTTATTCCGTTCTTTTGTGGAAGCGTCATATCCAATTTTCGGGTTCTGTACCATATTGCAATTATAAAAGCCACAACAACATAGGCCAAATACCTGTGGACAAACTGCACTCCACTTCGGCCTTCCACAAAATTTCTCCACAATGGAGATTGCTCAATATAGACTGTTTCGTGGATCAGTTTTCCTTCATTCATTAATGGCCACGTATTATGAATCAACCCTGCGTGAAGCCCAGCCACAAATGCGCCCCAAATTATTTGGATAAGGAGTATGGCCATCCCCCAGCGTATAATGTTGCGGATATGTTTATTGATTGCCTTGTTAACCGGGTACCACAGATCCAATGCCACCCATAGCGTGTAGGCAAAAGTGATAAAAGCTGTGGTAAGGTGCATGGCCAAACGATAATGGCTCACGTTTGGTTGGTCCACCAAACCGCTTTTTACCATGTACCAACCCAAAAATCCTTGGAAGGCGCCAAGCCCTAGAAGGATTAAACATTTTTTTATTGTCGGTTTTGTAAGTTGTTTTTTTAAAAGAAAATAAAGAAACGGAATGAGAAACACCACTCCCAATAATCTACCCAGAACCCGATGGATCCATTCCCAGAAGTAGATGAATTTAAAATCCTCCAGTTCAAAGTGGTAATGCTTTTTTTGGTATTCCGGAAACTGTTTGTAATGTTCAAATTCGGCAATCCATTCCGCCTCATTTAATGGGGGAATGGTTCCGGAAATAAGTTTGTAACTGGAAATGGAAAGTCCAGAATGGGTCAGCCTTGTAATACCTCCTACAACCACCATCACGAAAATCAAAAAGCATCCAGCAAGAAGCCAGTAAATTACTTTTTTGTTGTCTTTGTTCGCCACTTTATATTTTTTTATGCGCATCAATGATGATTAAGCCACAAATGCACGAATTATTTTAATTTTCATTAACCATTAATCATTATTTTCCTTTGTCATAATTTATAATAATTCATCACTCATAACTCTTCCAACCCAAGCTCCGCACCTTTTTTCAACATAAATTCCCGCGCAGCTTCATATTCATTAGGGATGTCTCCCTCCAAAATGGCTTCTTTTATCGCTTCTTTTATTACTCCGATTTCTCTTGAGGGTTTTAAATTGAAGGTTTTCATTATTTCCTCCCCGCTAACAGGAGGTTGGAAATTCCTGATTTTGTCCCGTTCCTCTACCTCCGCAATTTTTTTACGTACCAATTTGAAATTGTTGATGTATTTTTTGAATTTTTTTGGGTTTTTAGTGGTGATGTCGGCTTCGCAAAGGGTCATTAAATTCTCCACATTATCGCCCGCATCAAAGATCAATCTTCTTACTGCACTGTCGGTAACATCAGAAGCGAGTGCGATGGGGCGTGAGCTCATCAACACCATTTTTTGGACAAATTTCATCTTTTCATTCAATGGCATTTTTAACCGTTTGAACAGTTTATACACCATTTTGGCCCCTACAAATTCGTGGGTGTGGAAGGTCCATCCCAGCTTTTCATCGAATTTTTTGGTAGGCGCTTTTCCAATATCGTGTAACAAAGCTGCCCATCGCAACCAAAGATTGTCTGTAGTTTTGGAGATGTTATCCACCACTTCCAGTGTGTGCCAAAAATTGTCCTTATGGGTTTGCCCTTCTTTTTCTTCTATTCCCTGTAGAGCAGCCAATTCAGGGAAAATATAGGGCAACAATCCGGTTTTGTGCAAAAGTGCAAATCCCTTTGAAGGGGATTCTGAAAGTAGAATTTTGTTTATCTCATCCACGATCCGCTCCTTGGAAATGATCCTTATTCTTTTTGCGCTCCTTGTAATTGCATCCAGCGATTTCTTTTCAATGGCGAAATCCAATTGGGTTGCAAATCGAATGGCGCGCAACATTCGCAATGGGTCGTCACTAAAAGTTATTTCCGGATCTAAGGGAGTGCGAATTATTCTCTTGTTCAAGTCGTCAATTCCATTGAAAGGATCCAACAGCTCTCCGAAATTATCGTCGGATAAGCTAAGTGCCAAGGCATTGATGGTAAAGTCACGGCGGTTTTGATCATCTTCCAACGTACCGTTTTCCACAGCGGGATTTCTGCTTTCCTCGGAATAGGATTCCTTTCTTGCTCCCACAAATTCGAGTTCTATTCCACCGCTCTTCAACATAGCCGTGCCATAAGTTTTAAAAACGGAAACTTTGGGTTTTCCGGGCAAAAGTTTTGAAACTTCTTCGGCCAGCGCAATCCCGTTTCCAACGGCAACAATATCAATATCCTTTGCCTCGCCGCGTTGCAATAGAAAATCGCGTACGTAACCCCCAATAACATAAGTTTCCAAGTTTAAATTGGAAGCAGCTTTTGAGATGGTTCTAAAAATTGGGTTATTTAAAGCAGATATATAGTTTTTTTTAGCCACTAATCGGTGATGTTTTTTTTGCTACTAATGTATGAATGGGGTTTTTGCCACGAATACACGAATGATTTTTTATTGTTATGGATTGTAGGGGTTTTTGTCACGAATGCACGAATGCTTCTTAAGTTTGTAGTATTTTTACTGTAACACAATTCTTTGATGG
>CAZMDY010000165.1:0-4082 GCA_964565295.1 uncultured Aequorivita sp.
TAAATTTGTAGAGCAATTAATCGAAGTTTAACCAACAATTTAACTTAAAAGAATTATGAACAAATCAGATTTAATCGATGCAATGGCAGCTGATGCCGGAATTTCAAAAGCTGCTGCCAAGAAAGCCTTGGAGTCTTTCTTGGGCAACGTAGAACAATCCCTTAAAAATGGCAATAGAGTCTCTCTAGTAGGATTTGGATCATGGTCCGTGTCCAAAAGAGCAGCACGTGAGGGAAGAAATCCACAAACTGGCAAGACAATTAAAATTGCCGCTAAAAACGTGGTGAAATTTAAAGCGGGTTCAGATTTACAGAGTAGTGTAAATTAAATGCTTCACAGTATTTTAGATTTCAAAAATCCTTCTTCCCACAAGAAGGATTTTTTTTGTCGTTTGTTTTTCCAATGACTCTATACTAATTTTTTTATCAATTTTAAATCACTGTTTAGAGCCCAGAATCAAGATACAAGTTTCAACAGACAACCGATGACCAACAAGCGGCAACAAAGATTTTATATAAGAATTTGTTTAATTTTTGACAATTAAAAATAAAATTCTTAGATTTATTTTATCAAAACTTACTTTATGACCACATTAGACCCTGCAAAAGGATTGTTATTGGTAGCCGAACCATCGATTATTGGTGACGTTTCCTTTAATCGTTCCGTAGTCCTACTGGCCGAATACAACCATAGTGGTTCAGTTGGTTTTATCCTCAATAAGCCCCTTACCTATAAATTGAAGGATTTTGTTCCAGAAATAAAATCTGACTTGACTGTTTACAACGGGGGGCCTGTGGAACAGGACAATTTATATTTTATCCATTGCATTCCTGAAATAATACCAGAAAGCATTGAGATATCCAATGGAGTTTATTGGGGCGGCGATTTTGACGTGATCCTCGATCTTTTAAGGAAGAACAAACTCCAAAAAGACCAAATACGTTTCTTTCTAGGGTATTCTGGATGGGAGCGCAACCAATTGGAGGAAGAACTGAAAATAAACAGTTGGGTAGTGGCCCCAAATGAATACAACAATGACATTATCGGCAAAACCGATATCAACTTTTGGAAGGAAAAGATGCGGGAATTTGGAGGCGACTATTTATTATGGTCCAATGCTCCGGAAAATCCCGCCCTTAATTAACTAGCCCATTCTTGCCCTTACATTCAATTTGGGAATTACCACTGAGGCAAAGTCACTCTTATATTGCTTTTTGCGATATTTTGTAATGGGAACAATCCCTGAAACCACATTGGTTATAAATAATCCATCCGCTTTTTGGAGCTCAAATGGGGAGATCGAGGCTTCGTTTAAAGAATAATCGGGCATTAGTTTTATAATTTCAATCAACTGTTTGCGCAAAATTCCATTCAGACAACCGTCGGACAGTGGCGGGGTCTTGACTTCACTCCCATTTAGAAGGAACAAATTGCCATTTAGAGCCTCCACTACCTGTTTGCTTTCATTTAGCAGCAAACAATTTTGGTATCCGTTTTCTTCGGCAAATATTCCCCCCAAAATATTTATCAATCGACTACTGCTTTTTAAGGTGGACAGCAAACCAGAAGCTATATAATGATCCTTAAACAGTTCGACTTCACAGGGCTCGTTTTGTAGTGTATAAAAAGGGGATTCTATCTTTTCACAACGAATGCAATATTCGATATTCCTCGTTTTGGGAGTATATTTTCCCCCTTCCTTTCTCCATACCAATAATTTTATGCGGCAGGACGCATCTTTTTCGTTCGAAGCATCGAGCGTTTTTAAAATTTCCGATTCCAAGAATTCCAAAGTAAAATCCATTGGAATTTCCATTCGCAAGATCCTCATTGAGGCCATCAAGCGGAAATAATGATCCTCCCAAAAGTAGATTTTCCCTGCAGAAAACCGTAGAGTTTCAAAAACCGCGTCCCCATAATTTAAGCCCCGATTACTGATAGAAAGTAGCGGTTTGGAGCTGGGATGTAGTGTTCCATTAAAATTGACCATAAAAAAACCGTCCTTTTATTTTGGACGGTTCAAAGGTATCAATATTTTAAAGCAAATCTTATGTTGATCCCAAGACCTGCTTAAGGTTTGAAATCATATTTTCCCAAAGCATTTTTCCTTCATCCACTTCGTCTTCATCAGCAAAATCTGTAACGATCAGCGAAACATCCTTTGTAATTTCATCCACTTGGATTCGAAGTTCAAAATAGAAATCCTCCCCATCTTCCTCGTCCTCCATCCAGCGGAACTTGATCCTTTCGGGACTTTTTTTGCTCAGTAGTCTTGCCCTTTCTTCGCTCTCAGACCATATAAAAGAAAAATGTTCATCACGCGAATTTACATTGTCCGCATACCATTCGGAAAGGCCCGAAGGAGTAGAAATGTATTGATATAATAATGAGGGAGACACTTGAATGGGAAACTCCATTTCATATTTAACTTTTTTTTCCATAGCAATTTGTTAATCGAGGTCCAATATATAGATATTAATTTTAACCTCAAATGTAAACACCTCAAAATTTTATAAAACTAACAAAAACAGTATTTCATTTCGGAATTACATACCGAAAAATTTTCTTTGCAATAAAATTGGAGAAAATTCAGCAATATTCTTCAGCAGATTAAGATATGCTGCTTGAACTTACCTCGGGCTCAACTTCGGCACCTATGGACGCTATGTATCTTTCCGCATCCAAGGCAGCCATACATCCTGTTCCAGCGGCGGTTACGGCTTGGCGGTATATGTTGTCCTGAACATCGCCACTGGCGAAAACGCCCGGTTTATTAGTGAGCGTGGACTTGTCCTTTGTTGTGATGTAACCTGTTTCATCCATGTCAAGTTGGCCCTTGAATATTTCAGTATTGGGTTTGTGCCCAATGGCTATAAAGAGGCCGGTGATTTCTATTTCCCGTTTTTCGCCGGTTTGATTGTTGACTATTCTCAGTCCTTCCACCACCTGGTGACCCAAAACCTCGTCCACTTCAGTATTGTACAGAACTTCCAAGTTCTTGGTGTTGTTCACTCGGTGCTGCATCGCTTTGGAAGCCCTCATATAATCCTTGCGCACCAACATGGTCACTTTCTTACACAAATTGGCGAGATAGGTAGCTTCTTCCGCTGCGGTATCCCCTGCTCCAACGATTGCGACTTCCTGACCCTTATAAAAAAAGCCATCACAGACCGCACAGGCAGAAACCCCGCCACCGCGAAGCTTTTGTTCACTGGGCAGTCCCAAATATTTTGCTGTGGCCCCAGTTGCGATTATCACAGTTTCCGCTTCCAGTTTAGTGATATTGTCCACAGTAACTGTGTGGATTCCACCAATTTCGTCACTGAATGCAACCTCAGTTACCATCCCGATCCTGACCTGGGTGCCAAAGCGCTCGGCTTGTTTCTGTAGATCAATCATCATATTGGGGCCGTCCACCCCATCCGGATAACCGGGGAAATTGTCCACTTCGGTGGTGGTAGTCAGCTGTCCACCCGGCTCCATTCCGGTATATAAAACTGGTTTAAGATCGGCGCGTGCAGCATATATGGCAGCAGTGTAACCTGCGGGGCCCGATCCTATAATCAAACATTTAATTCTTTCTATTGGTGTATTCATAATGTCGCGTTCAATATTTATGGTGACCGCTAAAATACTAACTTTTCAAGTAATTGTACCGCAAAAGTTATGGAGATTGGCTATTTGCGAATCGGATTTTTTTATGAATGATCCATAGCTGGTAAGATTTTGAAGACGATAATTCATTGAAAACGCATTACATCGCCCTTCAAAAAGTTGAGCTTGCAAGGATTCATTCGAGCGTTGGAACCATTGTCCTTTTTAAGCTGTAATTTTTCATTATACCATTTGCCTGGTGATGTAATTTGGTTATTTTTGCGCTCTCTGTCCGGCACCCCTGTTTTTCGGACAAGAACATTTTTTTAGAACTCAGTTTTTTAAATTTCTTGAACAACTGAACTTATTTTCGGGATGTGGCGCAGCCTGGTAGCGTACTTGCATGGGGTGCAAGGGGTCGCTGGTTCGAATCCAGTCATCCCGACTTACAAAAGAAGACATCAGTTGTGGTGTCTTCTTTTTTTTTG
>CAZMDY010000166.1:0-4040 GCA_964565295.1 uncultured Aequorivita sp.
TCAAGTAGGCCAAGACGTGAAAATAAGCATCAATATCCGTGGCCGCGAATGGGTAAATCCACAAGGTGAAACCAAATATTTCAACAGCATTACGGGATGGCGCATCGAAAATTTATCGCAGGCTGCAGCAGGATCAAACATGCCACCGATACCTCCTGCCGAAGCTTTTGAACCGGCCAATGATTTGAATGAAGAAGAACAAGATGACCTTCCTTTTTAAAAAGGAAGGTTGTGGTAACATAATTTGGCTCCAGAAATACACGATATTTCGGAGCTTTTTTTTGTAAAATATCCAGGGTCTTGGAGATATCCTATTTAAACAAAAAGCTTTGGTTTCCAGATCCAGGAATGGCCTCCGGTGAAGGACTACTTGCTATTGGTGGTGATCTTTCTTTGGAAAGGCTTTTGTTAGCGTACAATTCCGGAATTTTCCCTTGGTTTGAAGAAAATCAGCCCATTATGTGGTGGAGCCCCGATCCTCGAATGGTTCTTTTCCATGATAAATTTAAAGTTTCAAAGAGCCTTCGACGAACTTTGCGAAATGAAAAATTCGAAATAACCTTCAATCAAAATTTTCAAGAGGTAATTGACCATTGCGCCAATATTCCCAGAAAAGGACAGGCTGGAACTTGGATAACAGCAACAATGAAGGAAGCTTATTTGACACTTCATAAAGCTGGGCACGCAGTTTCAATTGAAATCTGGCAAGAAGAGAAAATGGTCGGTGGTCTTTACGGAGTTGATCTTCCTGAGAAAAAAATATTCTGTGGGGAAAGTATGTTCAGTTTGGTAAACGATGCTTCAAAAGTCGCATTTTATCATCTTTCAGAATACGCAGAATCAAAACAATATGCATTGATAGATTGCCAAATTTACAATCCGCATTTGGAAAGTTTGGGAGCTTCTTTGATAAGCCGAAACGATTTTTTATATAATCTTCAACCACAATAATACTTCCACGACGAATTTGTGTAAATTTTACGACTTTGTTAAATTTAATCATAAAACAAAGATTTCTTCTGTTCGTTAAAAATGTCATAAAATGTTATTGTTTCTTTAACAATTATGTGATATATTAGCAAACCCAAGACGTGGAACTTTTAACGTTCCTTGATGCCAATCCAATTTAAGAACTATTCCGTTCCTATGTGTTCCAAGAAATATTCGCTGATAATTTTATGAAGCAAACTCTCATATTTTGTCTATTTTTTATTGGGTGTATGCATATTGGTAATGCACAAGAACTGTTAACTTCCAACAATGCTGAGAACGCTATTTCTGAACCTTTTACATATATCGTAAAACCTGGCGACACAAAATACAGCTTGGCGAAGCGATTTGGAATAGACATTACTGCGTTGGAAAACCAAAATCCCCAAATTGTTCCAATGCTCAAAGTGGATGAGGTTTTGCAAATTCATACGAATAAAGATCGAACAGAATTGCAAGAAATCGAAACGTATGTAGTCAAAAGTGGCGACACCAAGTTTGGTCTTTCCAAAAGGTTTCATGTTTCCATAGAGCAACTGGAAAGATGGAATCCGCACATTGTTCCCAACTTACTGATAGGACAAGCCCTGTCCCTATCCTCTAAAAATTCAGCGCCCCTTGATTCGGTTTCAGAAAATTTCGAAGAAGGCTCACAGACTATTAAGAATAAACAACAAACCGATGGATATATTTTTCACACCATTCAATCAGGGGAAACACTATTTGGATTAGCCAAAAAAGCGGGGATGAGCATTCCTACATTTCTTGGTTTAAATCCGAAACTCTCAAATTCCGTACAAGCGGGAATGATAATAAAAATGCCTTTCGGAAATGAAAAACCAACTTCCCTTTATACCGATCTTCGGGAAACATTGAGTAAGGAAAAGAAAAAGAACTTAACTTTTTTACTACCATTTTCAAAAACGGAATTTTCTGATGAAAAAAGAAACAAAGACGGTCTCAGCCAATATTTAAAAGACAACAGAGATTTTTATAGCGGCGCATTGATTGCGATAGATTCGGCTAAATCATTAGGCTTAAATATCACTTTTGATATTGTCAACACCAACACGCTGGCAGCCGATTCGAAAAATGAAACTGTTATTTCATCCGACGCAATAATATTACCTTATTTTCAAAAAAGCCTTTATGCTACAATTGAAACCTTCGATAGTATTCCCATAATTATTATTTCGAAATCCTCCGAGAACTTTGTGAATCTGGGTATATTCGAAGCAGTTCCTTCTCCCTACGCCCAACGCAAAACGATGTTGGATTATTTATCTTCAAAAAATGACGGTAATCTTATTGTTATCAGTGATGAAAGTAGAGATGAAAGTCGCACCCATATCCGCAACCATACTCCAGAAGCTAAGTTTCTTAGTGTAAAAGAAAACGGGGTCTGGGATTCGGAGGACTTAGTAAAAACGCTACGAAAAAACGTAAGGAATTATGTCATACTGGACACCGACAAAAACGGTGTTTTTATCAGTGCAACAAATGTTTTGTTAAGAGAGCTATCAAATTATGAAATACAATTGGTTGTTCTGGAATCTTCCTTAATTCCCGATAGGGACGATGTTTCTAGAAAAAGATTTGTCATTTTGGACATGCTATATCCATCAATTTCAAACGGGAATTCTTATTCTCAAAAAAAATTCAATGAGCATTATACAAAACAATTTTCTTCGGAACCAACAACAATGTCGACTTATGGTTTTGATATAACTTTTGATACACTTTTACGTCTTTTTCAATCAGAAGCCTTTGAGAAAGCATCAGAAAAGATTACGGAATATAATGTTTTAAAATTTCAGTATTCCAAAAATGATAAAGGAAATCACAGCAATTTCGGGGTCCATATTTTGGAATATGAAACCCACGATAATCATAAACAAATCAATTGATTTCAACAATTTAGTATTTTAATGATATAGGCTTCCAATGCAAACAACTATTTCCCCCAAAAAAATTTATTACTTTCCATTACTTTTTCTGATGTTGGTTGGGGGGATTTTTCATTCTTATTCACAATGTCCTTCCGTTACTGAGCCATTACAATCATTCTGTAACATCTCAGCTCCCTTAGTTTTAGACCTTGTTGCAAATGACAATGGAGGAGGGGTTCGTTGGTATGACTCGGCTTCGTCAATTATACCTCTTCCTAACAATACACCTTTAATTAATGGAAGTACTTATTACGCAGGAGACACTACAGGCGTTTGTGTCGCAAGAGAAAATGTAACTGTCAGTATTATAGGACCTCCCTTTGGTTTAAACTTCCAGGGAATTTGTGTTGATGATCCCAACGATGCGAATATTTCGGATCTATTTGTCATTGGAAATGATGTACAATATTACAATGTACCTACCGGAGGAACTCCCTTGCCGCCTTCAACCATTCTGATTGATAATACTTTTTATTACGCAGACCAAGCAAATCCAATTACGGGCTGTAGAACTTCGCGATTGACAATTTTTGTCAATGTTGTTGTCGTACCGGTTCCCACAGGAGACAGTGTTCAAGAATTTTGTGATGATCCCGCCAACATTTCAACAATAGCCGATCTTGTTGCAAGCGGAACCAATAATTGGTACACCTCCCCCTCATCAGCCACTCCCTTGGACCCTACTACACCTATAGTCAATGGGGAAACCTATTATGCCAGTACGGTAATTTCGCCTTGCGAAAGTATTGGTCGTCTAGAAGTTAAAGTTGTCTTTACTCCTCAAAATGATCCGGGCATCGATGGCACAATCGATATTTGTGAAACGGATATAATAACCACCCCAACGGTTGATTTGTTTTCCGTTCTTAATGGAACTCCGCAGAACGACGGTATTTGGACGGGTCCTTTTTCTACCACTAATGGTTATTTAGGCTTGGTAGATATTACGGGAATGACTGTTGAGGGAAGTCCTTATGTTTTTACGTATACCGTAAATTCTTCTGTTTTATGTTCTTCAGAATCTTCAACGGTTTCAGTTGTTATAGTTGAAACACCGAACGCGGGCCTTGACAGTACACTTGATGTTTGTAGTAATAGTGG
>CAZMDY010000167.1:0-4039 GCA_964565295.1 uncultured Aequorivita sp.
AAGCGGTCTTAAGCCATTTTGGTGGGACAATTGTGAATTAATAGGTGCCCTGCGGAAAATTTGCCGCAAAATCCAAGACAAGATCGACAGTTCCAATAAGTTTTAAATTTACGGCTTCTAAGGTCAAAATGTGTTAAGAATATTCCAAATATAGGAAAAACGCCTGTCCAAGTTGGAATAATCCGCTATTTTTGCCAACATCAAAAAAGTATATTATGAGACTGTCTGTTTTATTGTTCCTCACACTTTCGATCACCCTTTTTTCCTGTCAAGAAGAAAAAAACACATTTACGCTTGAAGGTGAAGCAATCGGATATGCCGATGGTACTGAAATATTCGTCCATACTTTTGAGAACAAACAACCGAAAATCCTAGATACCCTAGTGGTTGACAATGGTAAATTTTCTGGCGATTTCCCCTTTGACAATACCCCCCGCGTCAATTTTCTGCGTTCTAATGGCGTAAACGGTTCGATTATCTATTTCCCCGAAAATACTGACATGCATGCAGTTTTGTATAAGGACAGCATCCACGCTTCCCGTATCACTGGTGGAAAACAGAACGATGCGTATAGCGAATATGTAAACAAAACAGCCGAATTCAACAAACGCAAACAGGCCCATCTTGAAACTTTCCGCAGAGCCCAACAAGAGAATGACGCCGCTGCCGCTGCCCATGTACAAAGCCAAAACCTGAATTTGACAGCGGAAGAGACTGAGTACAAAAAGAACTTTTTGGCCAATCACGACAAATCCCTTTTTTCAATAATGCTGGTCTCTGAAATGTTGGGACGGGGCGAAATTAAAGCGTCGGAGGCCAAAGCTTTTCTACAGGATTTAGACCCAAAACTCGCTTCCTCCGACTTTACACAGGAATTACAAGCCACATTGGCAACAATGGGAAAGGCCGAAATTGGTGAAAAAGCACCAGATTTTACCGCCCCTACCCCGGAAGGAAACAACCTTTCGCTTTCTGATGCCCTTGGAAAATATACCATAATCGACTTTTGGGCTTCTTGGTGCCGGCCATGTCGCATCGAAAACCCAAATGTGGTCAAAGTATACAACAAATACCACGACAAAGGATTGAACATTATCAGTGTTTCATTGGACAAGGCAGACCAACGCGACAAATGGATCCAGGCCATCAAGGACGACCAAATGGATTGGTACCACGTTTCGCATCTTCAATTTTGGAATGACCCGATCGCCAAACTCTACAGTGTAAGATCCATTCCAGCCACGTTTCTTCTCGATGAAAATGGGACTATAATTGACAAAAACCTGCGCGGAGATGCGTTGGGAGCGAAAATTGGCAGCTTGCTTGGAGATTAATGACAGTGTAGATACTTGGGCCGCAGAATTGCAGTCAAATCACTTCCCACTCCCGGCCCGATAAACATTATTCAGAACAGCTTCCTTTAGATATTATTTATACGCCTACGTTCCAATTGCATGTTTTATCTTTAAAGACTGCTCTAAATATCCAGCCAAATCAAGCCCACTCTCGGGTTAGGTATTGGCCGTATAGGTTTGGGATCAAGATTCCCCTTAAAAAACCACTCAATCTGATCACATAACAAATACAATAGATTACGACGCCCAAACTCCAAATTATTACCCCCAAAGACCCAGTGTCTATAAGGGTTCCGGAAGGGGTTAAATTCACTGTACAGCAAATCATGATTCGCTGTACAGCAAACCATGATTCACTGTACAGCAAATCATGGTTCCTTGTACAGCAAAATTTGGCTCCTTGTGCGGAAAATCTTTTTTATGCGTACGAATAAAAAAACCTGGCCTTTCATTATGGATATTCCTCGTTAATTTATAATAAACCTTCTTGGTTTTTTTGTCAGCTTCCCTGTTGACAATTGGAATTGATCACTCGTGTGACCCCCTGCCCCCCTAAAAGGGGAAACAAAACTGACAACCAACAACCGACTGACTACAGCTAAGAATTGCTTTTAATCATAAGCAGAATCAACCTCCTCTCGGGTTGGGGTATATTCCACAAAAAACAAAAGCCTGACCTTTTCAAGTCAAGCTTCAGTTTACTTACAACTCCTATAAGAAATTAAGGGAGTATTTTAAAAGTCGCCTATCGTTCCACAATGATAAATTCTGAACGACGGTTCTTGGCGTGATCCTCTTCGGAACAGTTGTCTCCACATTGTACCATTGGTTTGCTTTCGCCAAACCCTTCCCCACTTATGCGGTTCTCGTCAATCCCTTGGGAAACTACGTACTGCACGGTGGCTTGTGTTCTTCTTTCAGACAGGTCTTGGTTATACGTTTCTGAGCCTTGGGTGTCTGTATGGCCTTCCACCCTGATAACCATCGAAGGATATTTCTTCATCAACTGGACCAATTTATCAAGTTCCAACGCTGCCTGTGGCTTGATGTTGAACTTGTCAAAATCAAATAATATGGGGTTTAGCACCACGCGATCCTCAACAATAATCTCCTCTATAGGACTTAAGAATATTTCCACATTCGGGGCTTGTGAGCTTTGGGTGTTCGCTGTACCGGAATTGGTTACAAAATCGGCTTTAGCTGCCTGAAGGATATAATTCTCACTACACTCCACCGTAAAATCCACCTTTCCGTTGGCTCCTGTGGTCTTGGAAGCCATACGGTTTTGGTTGGCATCGTATAGAGTAACTTCAGCACCGGACATCGGTTGTTTTGTATGTTCGTTGTACACAATGCTGTGAATGGTAGCCGAACAAACTTCTTCCACTTTATAAATATTGTCCACATTGCCATTTCGGTTTGACGATACAAATCCTGTTTTGGCATCAGCGTAATACTTGAATGCAAAATCGTCTGCTGAACTATTTACAGGCCCACCCAAATTGGTTGGCTTAGCAAAGCTGGATCCCTGCTTTTGGGCCGCAAAAACATCCAGTCCGCCAAGACCCAAATGACCATTGCTGGAGAAATATAGCGTGCCATCTTTGTCCATAGACGGGAAAACTTCCTTTCCTTCAGTGTTGATTCCACTTCCGAGGTTCTCTGGTTCTCCAAAACCTCCGTCCTCGATCGAGACCCTGTAAATATCTGAATCCCCAATTCCTCCGGGCATGTCGGAAACAAAGTAAAGTGTTTTTCCATCAGGGCTTACAGACGGATGTGCCACGGAATACTCTGAGTTGTTGAAGGGAACAGGCTGCACATCCTTCCAAGTTCCGTCCACCAATGTGGCGTAAAAAATGTTCAGTTGGTTGATCCCTTCCTCGCTTTTGTCATATCTACCACGGTAGTAATCATTTCGATCGAAATACATACGTGTGCCATCAGGGCTAAAGCTTATCACGGCTTCATGGTATTTTGTATTCACATCCCCTTTCAAAGGAGTAACATCAGTTATTGCGCCTTGGGTATAGTTTGCGCGATAGATATCCAAGAATGCTTCTTGGGTCATCCCGTGTTTCTTTTTGGTGGTATTGCGGGAAGAAGCAAAATAAATGGCCCCGTTAAATAAGGTCCCACCAAAATCGCTTTGTTCACTCGTCAGTTCTCCAATAAGGTCAATTTTGTACTTTTCCCCTGCTTCCAACAATCGAGGAATATAATTGGGATTGTTTTTGAACTCAATGGCCCGTGAATCGTTTGGAGCAAGTTCAGCGAACCGTTTCATCCATTTGTTTGACTCCTCGGCCTTTCCATTGGATTTAAGGGTCTGTGCAAAACTGTACAGCACTTCCGGATCATCAGTTTCCGAGGCGATCTCACGGAAATAAGGCTCTGCTTGCTCAGTGTTGTTGATATAGTAATATGAATTGGCTAATTGCCGATACACGTATTCGTCTGCTCTATCCTTTTCCACGAGCTTTTCATACTCCTCTGCAGCTTTGATATATTCCAAACGGTCGAAGTGTTGGTCGGCTTTTTTGGTAGCTCTGTTCTGGGCGGTGGCCACAAAGCCACCGGCTACTGTTAGAAATAATATTAGGTATATTTTTTTCATGTTTTAGGTATCTTAAATATTATTAGAAGAATCTTGGCGAACGCAATACTCGTTTTTTGAACAATAT
>CAZMDY010000168.1:0-4009 GCA_964565295.1 uncultured Aequorivita sp.
AAAAGTGATTTCCTATTTTGATTCTTTGCAATAAAAGATTTCAAAACAGGATTCCAATATCTAGGAAACAAATTCAAGACAACCGTGCGCTATAATTACAACCGGTCAAACATAGGAATCCCAGAGGAAATTGAGAAGCAGACCACTTCAAGAGATTTAGAATTGCCTTTTCAGGAAATAGACAATCATATATTGAGTTTGGATAATACCCTATTTTTACAAAATTCCAGTATTGATCTTAAAGCAGGATATTTGTTCAACGACCGAAGGGAATTTGAGGACGACCCTTCAATTGCGGCCCTGCAAATGCAACTGACCACTTTTAATTATGACTTAAAATACAACCTGCCCGATTTTGGCAAATTTGAGACTATAATCGGGATCCAAGGAATGTTTCAAGCAAACAAAAACAAAGGTGAGGAAATATTGATTCCGGATGCCAATACGACTGATTTTGGTGTTCTTGCCACTTCACACTATCATTTGAAAAATTTTGATCTGCAAGCGGGAATCCGATTTGACAATAGGAAAATTTCTATTGATCAAGTAGGGGAACCCGAAAATCTGGACCATATTGCTTTATTGAACAAAAATTTCAACAGTTTTACCGCGGCCTTGGGTGGAAAAGTTGATCTGACCGAGATTGTTTCAGTACGGTTAAATTTCGCTAATGGTTTCCGAGCGCCCAATTTGGCTGAACTTGCATCCAATGGCATTCACGAAGGCACCAATCGATATGAACGTGGAAATGAAAAACTTTTAAAAGAACAAAACTTTCAAACCGATATTTCATTGGAATACCGACATAAACATGTGGAGTTCTTTATGAATGGTTTTTATAATAAAGTAAAGGATTATATCTTTCTATCACCAACAAATGAAATTTTGCAGAACACCCCTGTTTTTGATTATTTACAACAAGATGCCAAACTCTATGGCGGAGAATTTGGTTTCCATTTGCATCCTCATCCGTTGGATTGGCTTCATTTTGAAAGCAGTTTTGAAACGGTTACTGGCCAATTGGAAGACGATAGTTATCTGCCCTTTATCCCAGCAAATTCTCTTCAAAACACATTCCGCATAGAATTTAAAGATGGTACTTTTAGAAAAAACAGCACAGTCTTCATTTCATTAAAAAACACTTTAGACCAGGAAAGAACCGGCAATTTCGAAACCCGTTCCGGTGGATATTCCTTGTTGAGCGCCGGAGTGGGAAGCAGTTTTCAGATAAATTCATTGTTGTTAAAAGTTAGATTGAACGGTACTAATTTGACTGACAAAAAATACATAGCGCATCTGTCCCGGTTCAAACCGGAAGGAATTTGGAATGTAGGGAGAAGCGTCAATCTGAGATTGGAACTGGAGTTATGATTTGGGCATGAACTTTCCTGAATAAATCAATTTGACACAAGGGCGAAGTTGTCAAAACCAGCGGCATCTTCTTGACCATTTTGTTTTATTCTAATTTTGAGCGAAACCGTAGTGGTTCCAGGCGGAATGGTTTCGGAAACGAGCCCTGCCAAGGATATTCCCGAGCCGCTTCCTGTGCCGCCCTCAATGAGCAAAACTTCTGGCTGGGGTATTCCGTCAATTATTACGCTGTAGTAAGCGCTATCGCCCCCGTCAAATTCATAAAACTCATAATTAAATGTAAGCATCAATCCGTTGGAAGTGGATGAAACATTGAGTGTGTTAAAAGTAAGGGTTGCGAAACCGGTAGTTCCGTTCCCACTTTCGGTGTCGTTCAGGTCCATAATACCCAGAAAATTGTTGGTCAATGTTGTAATATTGCTGAAAACTCCATTGGACGCATCGGTAATCCCATAAAATCCCTGAGGCCCATTGTCAAAAAAAGAAACGTCGGAGGAGTATCCCCAAGCAGTGTTCAAATCAAAATTCTGGAAAAAATCTACTGAACCAGAAGTATTGTTGCAATGAATATTTTCCCATCCGGAACCGTTCCATATCTGAAGACAGCCAATACTTTCCACAAACACCAAAAGTCCAACATCGGTAGTAGTGGCATTGATGGAATTGCGTGCGAAAACATCCAATATCCGTGGAGGCATAAAACCCTTGAACGGCCCTACCCCGTTCGTCTGGCTACTTACCTCTAGCATGGCGGCTTCTGATGGTGTGGTAGTGCCAATTCCAACTTGACTTTGAACATGAATAAACGTTAAAAATGCCCCAAGAAATATTGATACCTTTCTCATATTTCTGAATTAAGATAATAGTAAAATAAAGTTTTGGGGAGCTGCTTAAATAATAGCAATGGCAAAGTATCAAATTTTTCGGTATATCCAAAATATTTGATGAATAATCAGAAAAAAATAAGAGATTTCTTTATGAATCGACATCAAAAGTTTCAGAAGGATGCGTTTTGGCCTTATAGTTCAGCATCCCTTCACCTTTGGCAATAATTGTACTCACCGTTATGTCGCTCGTAACGTTTACGATGGTCCGGAACATATCCAAAATTCTATCCACCGGAAAAATTATTGCAATCCAAGCTGGGTTTAGCCCAACAGATTCCAGAACGATAATAAGCATTACCAAGCCGGCACTGGGAACCGCGGCTGAACCAATGGAAGCCAAGGTGGCCGTGGCCACAATAGTCAATTGCTGGCCCAAAGTAAGATCGATCATATGGATTTGTGCCAGAAAAACAACGGCAACTGCTTGATACAGACAGGTTCCATCCATATTTACCGTTGCCCCAATTGGCAGAACAAAACTTGTGACTTTTTTGTCTACTCCGAGGTTTTCTTCCACACATTCCATAGTCACAGGTAAAGTTGCTGCACTACTGGAAGTTGAAAAAGCCAAGGTTTGTGCTGGGGCAATGGCTTTAAAAAAACCTTTATAAGGAATGACCTTAACAAATAATCGGAGCACTATAGGATAAACAATAAATATCATTAACATCAACCCCAAAAAGACGGTTAAGGAATACCAACTCAAGCCTTTGAAAATCTCATATACCTTTGAAACATCGTCTCCCGCCATTGTGCTCACTACTCCGGCCAACAGAGCAAATACGAAAAATGGTGCAGCTTGCATAACCAAATCGACCATCTTTAAAAAGACTTCCATGGCACTGTCCATAAAATCCATTACTGGTTTGGATTTTTCATTGGGGATCAACAAAAGACACACGCCAAAAAAGATTCCAAAGAAAATTATCTGCAACATCAAAGAATTATTGCTCAAGGAGAAGAAAAAGTTTTCCGGAACAATATCGACCAAGAACTGTAGAGGGGATTCCGTAGTTTTTTCCGAAACAGCCTTTGCAGATTCTATTTTTTCATTTTGAGAAGATTGTTGTAGCTCGCTTCGTGAAAGGTTACTTATCTCCCTTGCCCGTTCCAAAAATTCTGGATCTTGAAGATAGTTTATACCATCCTTTATTTCTAAATTTTCCGATGCTGCCCAAATTTCATACCCAATCCTATTGTCAATCCTGCTTTGTTCATCGATCAATTTACCGGGTTGGATAACATTGACAAGGAGCAGCCCCAGTCCTGCGGCCATGATGGTTGTAAACAAATAAATAAGAAGCGTTTTCCCGCCCATTCTTCCCAAGCTCGACGGATCGCCAATGTTTGCAACTCCGCTAATAATGGACACCAACACCAAAGGAACAGCAATAAGTTTTAACAAGTTGATAAAGATAGTTCCAAACGGAGCGATCCAATCAATTGTAAAAGAGCTCCATCCTAAAGAACTGGACATTAACGCCCAAACAATTCCTAAAATAAGTCCAATTATAATTTTCCAGTGAAGCGAGAGTTTTTTCATAAAAATTTTATTCTTTGGAAACAGTTTTCTGGGATGAGCTGGTAAATGTAGAAGTTTGGTTCAGTAAATAAAAATCAGCCATAACCAGAGCTGTCATAGCTTCCACTATTGGAACAGCACGAGGAACGACACAAGGATCATGACGACCTTTGCCTTCCATCTCCACTTCATTTCCTTGATTGTCGATGGTTTGTTGTTTTTGAATAAG
>CAZMDY010000169.1:0-3935 GCA_964565295.1 uncultured Aequorivita sp.
TTCTTCCAATCCCTTTCCGTTTTTGTAGTTTGCGCCTTGAAACTTTCCAAAAATACCATATGGACATTCGTACAGAAAAGGGCTGGCGATATAACCTTATTCGATATACATTTTACGGTACCGGCCTTGTTCTTTTTGGATTGGGCGTGGCGGTTTCCGTAAAAGTCCAGTATCTGGGTTTGCACCCGTGGGATGTTTTGAATCTTGCGCTGTTCGATCTTTTTGGATTGACCATTGGCACGTGGAGTATTATTGTGGGGCTGGTTTTAATTGGTATTTCACTATTAGTGAGCAGAAAATATGTCAACATCGGCACTTTTTTGAACGCCCTGCTCATTGGCCCCATAATGGATTTTTTCCTTTGGACAGATATCTTGCCCAATGCGACCAACACTTGGACAGACTACATTATATTGCTGTTGGGAATTCTCATCATTGGCCTTGGCGGAGGTTTATATGTTTCCGGAGGGGTTGGCGCAGGGCCGCGCGACGGGTTTATGCTGTCAATGTCCGAACGAACGGGATTGTCCGTGAGCAAAGCGCGGATCATGGTTGAAAGTATCGTCTTAGTAATTGGATACCTCCTGGGTGGGCCCGTTTTTTGGGTGACTTTTATCTATACATTTCTATTGAGCCCCGTTTTTCAGTTTTCGCTGAAATTCTTTCTTCGCTTGCGGTCACGGCTCGACTGAAAAAAATGAAACAACGATTAGATGACGGTGGAAATAGTACTATCAAAATCGGCAAAAGACTATTTGCCCTATATCCTTTGTTTTCCCTAGCTAAGTCTTTTTATTACTTTTTCCTGAAATAAACCGTAATAGGCACTCCCGTAAAATCAAAATTCTCCCGAAGCTTGTTTTCTATAAATCGTTTGTACGGATCCTTTACATACTGTGGCAGATTGCAAAAAAACGCAAAACTAGGATAGGGCGTTGGCAACTGGGTACAGAATTTTATTTTAACATATTTCCCTTTATAGGCTGGCGGTGGATAATTTTGTACAATGGGAAGCATAACCTCGTTCAATTCACTGGTCTTTACTTTCTTGCTTCTATTTTTATAAACCTCAACCGCAGTTTCTATGGCCTTATAAAGACGTTGTTTAGTAATGGTAGAAATAAAAACAATGGGCACATCCACAAATGGTTCGCATTGCTGGCGGATGTATTTTTCATAATCCTTAACGGTGCTGGTTTCTTTATCCTCTACCAAATCCCATTTGTTGGCAACAATCACAATGCCTTTGTTATTGCGCTGTGCCAGCCAGAAAATATTTTCAACCTGCCCATCAAACCCACGGGTGGCATCAAAAATAAGAATGATAACGTCGCAATGTTCAATGGCGCGCACACTTCGCATTACGGAATAAAACTCCAGGTTTTCCTTTACCTTGCTTTTCTTACGAATCCCGGCGGTATCCACTAAGTTGAATTCAAAGCCGAAACGATTGTATTTTGTGTCAATACTGTCGCGGGTGGTTCCGGCAATATCAGTTACAATATATCGGTCTTCGCCGATCAACGCATTTATAAAAGAGGACTTTCCAGCATTGGGACGGCCCACCACTGCAAAACGAGGCAATTCGCCGTTGTCTTGTGGTTCCTTTTCCGGAAGTGCTTTCACCAAATCATCAAGCAATTCGCCTGTACCACTTCCGCTGATACTGGAAATAGTATATTGGTTTTCAAAACCGAGGGAATAAAACTCCAGCGCATCATTCATTCGCGAGGCGGTATCAACTTTATTGACAGCCAGAAATACTGGCTTTTTTGTCCGTCGCAATAGTTTTGCAACGTCCTGATCCATTCCGGTAACGCCACTTTCCACGTCCACCATAAAGATTATGGCATCCGCCTCGTCAATTGCGAGACTCACTTGTTTGTCTATTTCAGCTTCAAAAATGTCGTCGCTTCCCAACACATAACCGCCGGTATCGATCACTGAAAAATCCTTTCCATTCCAATCACTTTTTCCATAATGGCGATCCCTAGTAACGCCACTTATGGCATCAACTATTGCTTCCCTTCGTTGGATCAATCTGTTGAAAAAAGTGGATTTACCCACATTCGGTCTTCCTACTACAGCAACAATGCTCATATTCTTAAATTTAGAACCTATCCAATTAAGAAAGGCAACTGCAAAAATAGGTTATAGTTGTCAGAAAAAATAGTATTTTTCACGGCTTTTAAAAACTTGAACTGATGCCTTTACCAAATGAAATAATTCTTCGGCCCAGATTTCATATAGGAATTGAAAGACCTCGCCATCAACTTATTGAACTGTTTTTAAATGAGAAAAAGAACCAAGACAATTTTGGCATTTCCTGTTTGGACGATCATGTATTTTTAAAGCTGCCAAAAGAGGAGCAGCTATTTTGGTCGCCGCAATTACATCTGGAGATAATCGAAATTTCAGAAAATAGATCCACACTTCAAGGATTTTTTGGTCCAAACCCTACCGTGTGGACCATGTTTATCTTCTTTCACGTAGTGGTTGGAACCTTGTTTTTGGCAAATATGATTTGGACGTACTCCAATTACAGCCTTGGAAATTCAATCAATCTTCAAATAGGAATTGCTTTTGGGCTTTTCGGGGCTTGGGCAATGCTCTATTTAGCGGGAAGAATCGGGAAGAAAAAAGGCAAAGTTGGAATGCAATCGCTATATGATTTTATGATGAAAACAATCGCTAAATCTCAAATTTCCAAAAAGTAAAAAAGTAATTTCTGTTTTGACATTTATTTGTTGTTATAACCAAACCTCCTCAACTGTTTTTCGTTGTTTCGCCAATCCTTGTTCACTTTCACATAAAGTTCGAGGTGGATCTGTTTTCCGAAGAATTTCTCGAGATCCTTTCGCGCCTCTACCCCTACTCTCTTTAATGCAGTTCCCTTATGGCCAATGATGATTCCTTTTTGGGTCTCGCGCTCTACCATAATTATACTGCGGATACGGATAATGTTTTCATCCTCAAAAAACTCCTCCGTGTCGATTTCCACGGAATAGGGAATCTCCTTTTTATAGTGCATAAGGATTTTTTCGCGGATGGTTTCATTCACAAAAAAACGTTCGGGCTTATCGGTCAATTGGTCTTTTGGATAAAACGGAGGCGATTCTGGAAGCAATTCTATTATTCTATTGAATACTTCGGGCACCCCAAAATTCTTTAAAGCTGAAATAGCAAATATCTCCGCATTCGGAACTTTTTCCTGCCACAGCTGTAATGCTTCGGAAAGCAATTCCTCATTTCCTTGGTCAATTTTATTTATAAGAAGCAAGACAGGAATCTTAGCGTTTTTTATCTTGCTTAAAAACGTTTCATCCTTCAGTTCCTTTTCGCCAAGTTCCACCAAATAGAGAAGGATATCGGCATCCTCAAAAGCGGACCTCACAAAGTCCATCATACTTTCCTGAAGTTGATAGGCAGGTTTGATGATGCCCGGCGTATCGCTGAAAAGCACTTGAAAATCATCGCCATTCACGATTCCCAGGATTCTGTGCCGCGTGGTCTGTGCCTTTGAAGTGATAATCGAAAGTCGTTCTCCTACAAATGCGTTCATAAGCGTGCTCTTCCCAACGTTCGGATTTCCAATAATGTTTACATATCCCGCTTTGTGATTCGTCATAGCAATTGATTTGTAGCAAAATTACGGTTATTTTTCAACGAATTGGACAATAATAGATCACAATCCACAGAATACCCAGATTAACACAAGTCCAAACCCTACTAAATGTAAAACAAACAAAATCCAGTTTCCTACCTACTATATCACATCATTTTCAATACGTTTGATGTGACGGAGGCAAGAAGTTTTTGACACATTTATTTGACATCCGTTTGAAAATGTTATATATTAGAGCCTATTTAGTACCCTGACTTCAAAGGAAATCAGAGATCCAACACATCTACAAATCGTTCCCTTTTCTTAATAT
>CAZMDY010000170.1:0-3926 GCA_964565295.1 uncultured Aequorivita sp.
TGACGATGAGACCCTATACTTGCAAATAAAAGATTATGTGCAGGAAATTGCACCGAAAAAAGAAAACATTGTAAAACTCTATGATTCCAATGTTCCGATTTTTGAAAAATTCGGAATAGAAAGACAGATCAAAACTTCATTTGGAAAAACAGTCTCTGGAAGTAAAGGGGCCTATTTGGTCATTGAACATACAGAAGCCATGCACGTAATAGACGTAAACAGTGGAAACCGAAGCAATAAGCAAAAAACACAAGAAGGCACTGCGCTTGAAGTAAATATGATCGCTGCCTCTGAAGTGGCAAGACAGCTGAGATTGCGGGATATGGGAGGAATTATTGTTGTGGACTTTATTGATATGGCCAATGTCGGCCACAGAAAACAACTCTATAACCATCTGAGAGAGGAAATGAAGGACGACAGAGCCAAACATAAAATCCTTCCACCAAGTAAGTTTGGCCTTATCCAGATTACGCGACAAAGAGTCCGACCAGAGATTAACATCAAGACCAGGGAAGAAGACCCGAGCAATGTTATTGATGGGGAGATTGAAGCCCCGATCATTGTGATCAATAGAATAAACGAAGAGGTAAAACGCCTCTTCAAAAAAGACTATAAAAAGATTACCTTAAATACACATCCTTTTATAGCCGCTTTCCTAACCAAAGGATTCCCAAGTGTGAGGACCAAATGGTTTTTAGAGCATAAAAAATGGGTGAAAATCCAGCCTCGGGATGCCTATACGTATCTCGAATATCACTTTCACGATAAAGACGGGAAATTGATGAAATAAAATTAACCCCTTTGATTTTTAATCATTGGGGTTTTTTTGTGCCAAAAAGTATTTCTTACTGTTCCTCGTGCTAGCCATACCCATGATTACTTAAATTATCGGTATTTTTGGATTGCCCAATACCAATTTTTTTAATTTTTGAAATGGATTCCTACAAAACATATACGGTTGAGGAAGCTACTCGAAGAATGGAGCGTTTTTGTGTCTATCGCGAACGATGCCATAAGGAAGTGCGCCAAAAACTCTATGAAATGCGGATGATCCCAGAAGCTATCGATCATATTATCCTGCATCTTCTCCAGAATGACTTTTTGAACGAAACCCGTTTTGCTAAAGCCTTTGCCCGAGGGAAATTCACCATAAAAAAATGGGGAAGAAAACGCATAGTCAACGAGCTTAAATTCCGCGAAATTTCTAGATTCAATATTCAAATTGCTTTAAAGGAAATTCCTGAATCAGAGTATTTTAAGGTTTTCGAAGCGCTTGTGGAAAAGCGCTTGGCACAATTGAGCACCGAAAAAAATATTCAGAAAAAACGCAAAAAACTGGCGGATTACCTTTTTTATCGCGGGTGGGAAAGTGAGTTGGTTTATGGGAGAGTTAGGGAAATATAAATTAAGATTTAATTCGTCAAATTGATTTACATAATGTGAGTTGTTATATTATATACAAAAGGAAACACCTAGATTCACCGAAATCTGATTGTTGAGTTTCTCTGCCCTGGTAAGATGTCCGGGATCGTATTTTGAGATCGGAAAATTCAATTCACTGAAAAATCCAAATCCATGCGTAAGATAGTAACGCACGCCCAAATGTCCCCCGAAATTCTTTAATCCCACATGCAGGCCGGGATAAACGTCGAAATTTTCATCTATGTTTATCACATTTCCGAGATTGGCATTGAACCTACCCTGTATATCGAAACGATCTTTAAACCCCGGTATTCCTTCTTCAGTATTCCGAAAGGAATCAATTCCCAAAATATAAGTGGAAGCCAGACCCACTGAAATATTTTCTCCTAGCCCAAAATCCAAAGTGCTCATAATGCCAGTTCCGTTGTTTTGGAAATTGGCCCCGACCTGGAATTTAATGTCGCCGGCGCCGTGATAAGCCTGAGCAATAGATAGTTGAAAAGAAATAATTGCAATAAGAGGGATGAAGAATTTCATGCTAATTAAATTTGCTGAAAGATAAATATTTCTGTTGAATTACAGGATTTTGTTGGTGCGAATGATGGCTTGTTCATTTTTCCAATCAATCCATTTCTGGCCTTTTATTTTTCTCATAAACTGGTCAAGATAACGCATAATCCCGATATTATAAACTGCTTTTGCCAAGTTTTTTGGATTTCGGGGAATGGCGCGAAGACTCATTGAGAAACCTGGAGTTAGGTAGCGCATGTAGTGCCAATATCCTTCAGGCATGTACAGCATATTGCCGTGTTCAAGATTTGCAATGTAACCATTGGCCTTTTTTAGAGCCGGCCATTTTTGATAATCAGGATTGGAGAAGTCTATGTCTTCGCGGGTTATCAATGAATGAGGGATTCGATATAGGTAATCAGTTTGTTCTTGGTCAAAAAGGATCACTTCCTTTTTTCCGTGGAAATGAAAATGGAAAATGTTTGCCAGATCAATGTCATAATGCATAAATGTATAAGAATCTGTTCCTCCAAAAAATAACATAGGTAGTTTTTTCATCAATTTTAATCCGAAATCGGGATATGAAAAATCATTTTGAAGCTGTGGGACTTCCCTGAGGATATTCCATAGAAAAATGCGATATTTTGTAGGTTCAGTTTTCAGCAGCTCTATATATTCACGCATCTTCATAGTGGCATGCGGCTCGTTGAAACCATCTTTATGGCTTACCGGACGGTTGTCATAGAGAGGTACGACCTTGTCACCGGCGATTTGTTCCATATACTCTAGATTCCATTTGTGATATGCTGGCCAATTTTCCACAAAACGCTCTATAACCAGCGGTTTTTGCGGCTTGAAATAATTTTTTAAAAAATCTTCTTTGGAAATCGTTTTTACCCTGTCTATTTCTTGTAACTGCATAAATATTGCTATTTACCCAAATTTACAAAGCCGATTTCTTACTGGGTCTGTCGTTAATATAACTTTAATGTTTGAATTTTGGGCTGCCTTTATACTTTCGGCTTTGTCTAACAAAGACGCAATTTTGACCATTTGAAATTTGCGCTAAAATCGAAATACACCAGATTGTTTTTTAAAAACGAATCCCGAACTCCATTATCTGGAATTCGGGATTTACATTTTTGAAATTTTCAGCAGCTTAATCAGCCAAAATCATAATTCGATTGTTATTGCATTCAACCGTACCACCTGATATGTGAAGAATCCAAGTTTCGCCTTCCTTTGAAAATTTATTTCGAAATTCTTCCTTAATTGTTGGATTTCCCTTGAATTTTACTTTTCCTTCCTGCAAAACTGAGACGATGGGGGCGTGGTTGTTCAGCATTTGAAACTCGCCATCCACACCGGGAACGGTTACACTTTCCACTTCTCCGGCAACCAGCGACGCTTCGGGATTTACTATTTCTAAATACATATATATAAGTTTTCAGTTTCCAGTTCCAGTAGGCAGTTACTGCTAACTGCTACTGAATACTGTATTCTTTTTTTAAGCTTCAGCAAGCATTTTCTCTCCTGCCTCAATAGCTTCCTCGATGGTTCCTTTAAGGTTGAAGGCTGCTTCTGGTAAGTGGTCCAATTCTCCGTCCATAATCATATTGAAACCTTTGATGGTTTCCTTAATGTCCACCAAAACTCCTGGGATCCCTGTAAATTGTTCTGCCACGTGGAAAGGTTGTGAAAGGAAACGCTGTACTCTACGAGCACGGTTTACTGCCATTTTATCCTCTTCGGAAAGTTCTTCCATTCCAAGAATTGCGATAATATCCTGTAATTCTTTGTATCGTTGTAAAAGTTCTTTTACTCGTTGGGCACAGCCGTAATGCTCTTTTCCAAGAATAGCTTCGGAAAGAATACGAGAGGTTGAATCCAATGGATCTACTGCTGGATAAATACCTAGCTCAGCAATTTTACGTGAAAGTACGGTTGTGGCATCCAAGTGGGCAAAAGTTGTTGCCGGTGCTGGATCCGTAAGG
>CAZMDY010000171.1:0-3913 GCA_964565295.1 uncultured Aequorivita sp.
GGGTTGGGAATGGCCATAAAACGGAGTCGTGGTTTTTTAACGACTGTTAAAGATAGGTATTATAGGTTTTATGGTTTGAAAATTCGTGTTAAAGGAAGCTGTTGAAATGGAAAAGTTAAAAGTTAAGTATTATAGTTTTATACTTAAATCTTGTCTTCCGATAATTGCAATTTGGCTTCATTGCTAATTCGGTATTTAATCATTCAATAATGATTTTGATTTGGCCAGGATTTCTTCCTTACTTTCATCCGTAAATCCACTGGCCTCAGCTTTTTCAATTTTAGCACGAAGCCAATCAACTTGAGCTTGTTGCTTCCGAGCTTGCCTAATCAGGTCATTTACAACCTCACTTTTGCTGGAGTATTCCTTGGTTTCTACCTGGTTCTTAAGCCACTCGTCTTCAAAGTTAGACCTGGTTATGGAAAAATCCGCATGATAGTTTGTGGAACCTTTCATTCAATATAGCCCATTTGATTTCGGGTAATATTTGTTTTTTCATTCAACATATTAATGATCTCTTCAATTCCAACTAAGTGGTCGTGACATTTAATAACCTTTTCGCCATCACTGATTTTTAGATATAGAGAAAACCTATTAAATTTAATTGATTTAATTTCATTCAGTTCTATGGTTTTTATTTTTCCCCACATATTTCTCTGAACTATTCTCTCAGAATTTAAAGTTATTTTATTCATCCATACCATAAGACACATTATCACGCCTAAGGATGAAAAAAGACAGACTAGAATAATTGCATTTGATAGATTGGATGTTTCGTTGTCAAAAATCATCGCGACTATTATTATCATTGAAATAATCAGAGGGATAATACCGCCAATGCCATAAAGGAGTGGTAGCTTATGTACAGAATTACCCTCGCTATCGACTTTACTCTTCTTTTTTGAAGCTTTTTTTATGAAGTGTAAAGAAATTATAATAATTATTGTAGTAATTAAACTTATTACCATTTCGCTCTTTTAATGTTACCCAATTCTATGCTTGGGGCGAGTTACAATTCCCAAAATGCGGTTGCTTAACCCATAAATACGAACCGCCGTATACGGCCGGTCCCGAACTTGCTTCAGGAAGACCCGGAGGTACGGTCGTGTGTTAGGCGTACTCCACCATTATATGACGGAGGCGTTTAACCGTTTGTGCGTTCGTTTATCTCTGCAAAGGCGGAATTCTCTTCCATTTCCTTGCTCGCTCAATATAAAATGGAACCTATAAAATCATTTCCCCGTTTTAAAGGTAAAGGGAACGGTCATTTTGATAGCTCGTGGTTTTCCGCCCATCATGCCCGGTTTTGCCATTTTTGGGATGGCCAAAATATTCCTTTTAGCCTCTTCCTGAAGTGCCTTTGAACCGCCGGAAACTTTTTGGACTTCCACCATTCCGCGCTCATTTATAATAAAATCCACCAAGACCTTTCCTTCTTCGTTCTTTTTATAAGCTTCCGCGGGATATTTGAAATTTTTGGAAATGTGCTGCGCCAGTTTGGTGTTGAAACAATCACTTTGTTGGCTCGTATTTCCCTTTTCACACCCGGGCCAAACAGGTCCAATTTCCTTTAGGGTTACTTTATTCCCCTTCACGTTTCCCCATTCCTGCGAAAAAAGAGTGGTGGAAGAAAATAATATCATCGTAAAAATAAGTAAATACTTCATCGTTGTGTTTTTTAATTCATTAATGTAAATGGTGTCGGTCGTCTTTTTCCTCTTTCATCCGTCACCCGTAACCCGACCCAGTTGGGATCATCTCTCAATTCATAATTAAACCGCCACTTCCCCCTTAATAGCAGGATACGGATTATAATCCACCAATGTGAAATCGTCGAAAGTGAAACCGAAAATATCCTTTATTTCTGGGTTGAGGAGCATTTTCGGCAAGGGTCTCGGTTCCCTTGATAACTGAAGGTTTACCTGTTCATAATGATTGCTATAAATATGCACATCACCAAAAGTGTGCACAAAATCCCCAGCCTGGTAGCCACAAACTTGGGCAATCATCATCGTTAAAAGTGCATAGGAAGCAATATTGAAAGGAACTCCCAAAAAGCTATCTGCACTGCGTTGGTATAGTTGGCAGGAAAGTTTTCGGGTATTTTCTTCTCCTCCGGGGGTTGGGGGGCTTACATAAAACTGGAAAAAAGCGTGGCAGGGTGGGAGTGCGGCTTTTCCGGCGGCTACGTTTTCCGAAAATGGTTTTGAAGTATCGGGCATTACGCTTGGGTTCCAAGCACTGACCAACATTCTTCGGCTATCGGGATTGGTTTTCAATGTTTTGATTATTTCAGAAATCTGGTCTATTTCCTCACTGTTCCAATTTCGCCATTGATGTCCATACACAGGACCCAGATCGCCATTTTCATCGGCCCATTCATTCCAGATCCTTACCCCGTTTTCCTGAAGGTATTTAATATTTGTATCGCCATTTAAAAACCATAGCAGTTCATGGATTATGGACTTCAGGTGAAGTTTTTTGGTCGTAACCATCGGGAAACCTTCGCTGAGGTCAAACCGCATCTGATAGCCAAAAACGCTTTTTGTTCCCGTGCCGGTGCGGTCTTGTTTTTCGGTTCCGTTTTCAAGGACGTGCTCTAATAAGTCGTGGTATTGTTTCATAGTTATGAAAAATTCTTGGCTATAAAGTTTCGAAAGGATGACTGGTTTTAGAACGAAGGCATCTTTCTTTTATGATGTGTTGGAAAGTTAATGTTTTATTTCGGAAACCTCCTCGGTCTTGTGGTCATATTTGAAAACAAATGGAAATATAATCGCCAGGACCAAGGCATATCCCGCAAAAGCAAACCAGATACTTTGCCAGTCTTGAACGCCATTTACAGTAAAATGGTCTACTACCCACCCGCTGATAATTCCTCCGAAAAAAGCGCCCAGACCGTTGGTCATGATCATAAAAAGACCTTGTGCACTGGAACGGATTTTGGCTCCGGCCTCTTTTTCAATAAACAACGATCCGGAAATATTGAAAAAATCGAACGCCAATCCATAAATAATCATGGATAAGATAAGTAAATAAAGTCCATCCGCTGGGTTTCCGAGCCCAAACAATGCAAAACGGAGCACCCAGGCGACCATACTGAAAATCATTATTTTTTTGATCCCAAAGCGTTTTAGGAAAAATGGAATGGTGAGGATAAACAGTGTTTCGGAAATTTGGGAAATGGACAACAGCAAATTTGGATGCTTTACGCCAAAGGAATCCGGATAAGTAGTTTCAAAATGGTTTAAAAAAGGGCCTCCAAAAGCATTTGTAATCTGTAGCGCCGCCCCGAGAAGCATAGAAAAAATGAAAAAGACCGCCATTCTTCTCTGTTTGAAAAGTACAAAAGCATCCAAACCCATTGCCGAGACAAAACTTTTACTTTTCTGCCCTTGGAGAGGAGGAGTGGGAGGCAGCGAGAACACATAAAGCCCTAGCGCAATGGATGCCACGGCGCTGACCAAAAGCTGTTCTTTTGTTCGGGTCCATCCTAAAAGATCCACCACCCACATGGCCATGATGAAGCCTACGGTCCCCCAAACTCGAATTGGAGGGAAATCTTTGACAACATCGAAGTTTTTTTGTTCCAATACAGCGTAGGAAACCGAGTTGTTGAGTGCGATCGTGGGCATATAAACCAGCGCATTGAGCAGCATCAGGATGTAGAAAGTGTTGTAATCTGTAACTGTGGTTGCGTAAAACAAAGTTACGGCGCCAATAATGTGGCATACCCCCATAACTCTTTCAGCATTTATCCACCTATCTGCCACAATTCCGAGCAGGCCGGGCATAAAAAGTGAGGCGATTCCCATTGTGGCATAAACTCCACCAATTTCCATTCCTGAGAAACCCAGAGTAACACCCATATAGCTTCCCAAAGAGATCAGCCACGAACCCCAGATAAAGAATT
>CAZMDY010000172.1:0-3908 GCA_964565295.1 uncultured Aequorivita sp.
TTGCTGAGATTTAGAACGTGATTGGCCATTTTTTTAATTGTGAATTACAGATTATGAATTGAACGTTGTCAAAAGTAACGTGAATTATTTCAAGCACCAACTACAATCCATCGTCAATTTCTCAGTGGAGAAAAATCTCTCTGTGTCCTTTGCGACTTTGTGATAAAAATACAATCGCCGAGAAGGGTAAAGTTTTTTCAATCCCTTTCCAAAATTTTCGTCTTCAATTGGTTGATTTCTTTTTGTTGCTGAATAGTATAAAGCGTCAATTCCTCGATTTTTTGAAGTAAGAGTAAATTCATTTCTTTTAGGGAGATTCCTTCACTCGCCATTTCCGTTGCCGAAGGAATGTTTGGGAGATGATGGTTCTTCTTCAAAAACACTTCCAATTCTTCCAAGGAAATCATTTCATAGGAAGGCATTGTTTCTGAAAAACCATTGAAATATTTTTCAAATACGTAATCGGGTGCAACTGCTCCGTTCAGATCTACTTTCACTTCCTGGGTATGGATAGTTCCCTTTACGGTCAAGAGTTCATCGGGGGCGTCGGTCCCAATCCCGATTTTTCCATCTTTCTCTGTGAGATTCTTAAATGGGTTGCGTTGGGCATTTGTAGAAATCGAAATTAATAAAATAGCGAGAATCAATAATCTGGACATAGGAATGTTTTTATGAGGTTTAAAAATACGAATTTTAAAAATAATTGGGACCATCTTCCAATCCTTCCGGTGCGTATCTGTTCGGTTTTTTCGCTCCATACTTAATTTCGATTCTTACCGTTATATTTCTAGGAAAACCTGCAAAAATCCATCTATTAATAAACCCTAAAAGTTTACAGTATAGCCAAAAGTTACTTCACAAGTTTAAATATCTTTGCCCCACCAAATACTGTAAATAATGATAAAGAATTTTGTTGTCTTTTCGCTTTTTATTTTCCTTTCCGTTTCCTCTTTTTCACAACAAACCGCTGTATATACCAACAACTTGGTCGAGTTTAACCGGGCGCTGGAACTGTATAATAACCAACAGTTTCTTGCAGCCCAAAATCTGTTTGACAAGGTAAAAAACAACAGCACCGACCAAACTGTCCAAAGCGACTGCGCATATTATATTGCCAACGCCGCAGTTCGGTTAAATCAGCAGAATGCAGATCAGTTGATGGAAGCGTTTGTGGGAAAATATCCCACCAGCTTAAAGCGAAATTCCGCCTTTTTGGATGTTGCCAATTATTATTTCGACAGCGGAAAATATACCCAGGCACAAAAATGGTATGAGAAGGTTGATACCAGCAATCTAAGCAGGACCGAACAAGAGCGTTTTGAGTTCAATAACGGCTATGTTTATTTTAAGGCGAAGGATTTCGATACGGCGAAGAATTATTTCAACAGCGTTTCCACTTCCGAGAAATATGGATCGCAGGCCAAGTATTATTTGGGTTTTATAGCTTATGAAGGCGATGATTACGAGGAAGCGAACCAGTTGTTTGAGGAAGTTAAAGATGAAGCTCGCTATTCCGAAGATCTTTCCTATTATCAGGCTGATATGAATTTTAAGCTCGGGAATTTTCAGAAAGCCATCGAAATGGGTAAGGAACAATACAACAAATCCAATCCCGAGGAAAAAAGCCAACTTTCCAAAATAATAGGCGAAAGCTATTTCAATCTGGGGCAATACGCCGAAGCAGTTCCTTATCTAAAGGAATACAAAGGCACCCGTGGCAAATGGAACAACACTGATTATTACCAGTTGGGATATGCGTATTACAAACAGGGCGATTATGAAAAGGCAATCGGCGAGTTCAACAAAATCATCGATGGCAAAAATGATGTGGCACAAAATGCGTACTATCATTTGGCTGAAAGTTATTTGGAATTGGATAAAAAACAAGAAGCCCTAAACGCTTTTAAAAATGCCTCGGAAATGGATTTCAGTCCCGAAATTCAGGAAGATGCTTATTTCAATTACGCTAAACTGAGCTATGAAATTGGGAACAGTTATAAAAGTACGCCCCAAGTTTTACTCGATTTCATCGGAAAATATCCCAAAAATTCCAACAACGACCAATTGAAAAGCTTGTTGATAGACAGCTATATCACTTCCAAAAATTATAAGGAGGCGATGGATTTATTGGAGAATAATAAGGATTTTCAAAATAAGGAAGCATACCAAAAAGTCGCTTTCTATCGTGCAATTGAACTTTATAATGAAGGGAACTACAATGAAGCGATTTCCTATCTGGACAAAAGTTTGAAAGAGCCGCACAACCCCAGTTTTACCGCCCGCGCCACCTATTGGAAAGCCGAAAGTGATTATGAACTTGGCAATTTCGATAAGGCTCTTGCCGGATACAAACAGTTTCAACAATTGCCCGGTGCAAAATCCACCTTAGAATTTAAAAACATCAACTACAATTTGGCTTATGCGCATTTCAAATTAAAGAATTATTCGGAAGCCATCACAAGTTTCAAAAACTACGTCGGTTCTTCCACTTCCGAGAATGTGCGCAAAAAGGATGCTTTTATGAGGTTGGGCGACAGTTATTTTGTGACCAGTCAATATTGGCCGGCAATGGAAAATTACAATTCCGCCATTGATATGGGTGGTGCCAACGATTATGCCGAATTTCAAAAAGCAATCAGCTATGGCTTTGTGGACCGAACCGAATCCAAATTGGAAGGTTTGAATGCCTTTGTCAAGAAATATCCAAATTCCGTTTATCGTGATGATGCTTTGTATGAATTGGGAAATACCTACGTTGGGCAAAACCAAAATAGGGATGCCATTGTGGCCTACGACAGACTGATCGTTGACATTCCCAACAGTAGTTTCGTTCCAAAGGCATTGTTGAAAAAAGCATTGATTTTTAACAACGACGAAAAAGCAAATGAAGCCCTTGTCCTTTTTAAACGAGTGGCCTAGGACTATCCCTCCACGCCCGTAGCTATGCCGGCTGTGGCTTCCGCAAAGTTGATTTACATTGATGACTCTAAGGTCAACGAATATGCCAAATGGGTTAAAACATTAAACTATGTGGAAGTGGGCGATACCGAACTGGATGACGCCACTTATGCCGCGGCCGAACAACCTTATTTGGAAAACAACCAATCCCAGGCACAGAAGCGTTTTGAGGCGTATTTAAAACAATTTCCCGAAGGGAGAAACGCACTGAAGGCCCATTTTTATCTCGGTCAAATAGCTTTCTCAAATGAAAAGACTACAAACGGCATCGAACATTTTAAATATGTTGTGGAACGCGAGCGCAGTGAATTTACCGAACAGGCTTTGGCCCGAATTTCGGAATTGTATCTAAGTGAAAAGGAATATCAAAATGCGTTGTTGTACTTAAAACGTTTGGAAAGTGAAGCCGATTTTCCGCAGAATATAATTTTCGCACAGTCCAATATGATGAAGGCTTCCTATGAATTGCAACAGTATTCAGATGCCGTGGGTTATGCGGAAAAAGTTCTTCAGAATCCCAAAATTGATAATTCGGTAAAAAGCGATGCGCAGGTTATCATTGCACGTTCCGCTATGGAAACGGACAATGAAGCAAAAGCAAAGACAGCCTATGCCGAAGTCCGCAAAACCGCAACCGGAAGGCTGGCAGCCGAAGCTCTTTATTACGACGCTTATTTCAAGAACAAAGAAGGGAAATTTGAGGAATCCAACACCTCGATCCAGAAATTGGCGAAGGATTATTCTGGATATAAATTGTTCGGAGCGAAAGGGTTGGTGTTGATGGCAAAAAACTTTTACGCTTTAAAAGATTCGTATCAGGCCACCTATATTTTGGATAACGTAATCAATAATTTCACGGATTTCCCTGAAGTAGTGGAAGAAGCAAAAACTGAATTGGCACAAATTAAAAATGCGGAGGCGGAAACAAATTCATCTGTAGAAACCGGGAA
>CAZMDY010000173.1:0-3836 GCA_964565295.1 uncultured Aequorivita sp.
TGGTTTTAAGAGCATCATTCAAATTGCCATTTTTATCAATCTCCTTTTCAAATGGGAAATCCTTTAAGGAAAAATCCTTTAATTTTCCACTGTTTACGCTTTTAATAAATTTCAACAGAGAAAGCACTTTTGGACCTAGATCGTGATAGTGTAAAAAACCATCCTTTTCGTATCCAACATTAACGAAGGCGGCGTTCAAACCGGGGACGGTTTTACGGATCTTGGCCAAAAATATGTCGCCCACCGTAAAATTATTGTCCTCTTCCTCCTTGTGCAATTCTATTAATCTCCCATCTTTTAATAGGGCAAAATCAACTGTTTGTGAACTGGACCTAATGAATAATTCGTAGTTCACGTTATCGTATTTTTTGATTAAACAATATGTAATTTAACAGGTTCAAACTTTCAGAACCCGGCGAAATTGCAAAGATAGGACACCTTTGTGTCCGTTACAATCCCATTGTCAAAGAACTAATTTGGTTCCGATCTATAGTTAATTGCGGAACAGATTTAAAAACAGAAAAAGTAGTCGGAAAACTACTTTTTCTTATGGCGGTTTGCGCGACGTCGTTTCTTGCGCTTATGGGTCGCTACCTTATGTCTTTTTCTTTTTTTACCACTTGGCATATTAGTGTTGTTATTTATGTTTCACCCACATATATTGAATAATTATGTGCAAGATGGAACGGGGTTATTATTATTTTACCTTCACATTGCTCTTTACACCTTCAAGAAAAACCTTTGCTGGTTTAAATGCCGGGATGTTATGGGCTGGAATTTTAATAGTTGTGTTCTTGGAAATGTTCCGTCCGGTTTTCTCGGCTCGGGTCTTTACAATAAAGCTTCCAAATCCACGTAGATAAACATTGTCACCTCCTTCCAAGGAATTTTTCACTTCATCCATAAAGGTTTCTATGGTAGCTTGAACCTCATTTTTTTCCATTCCTAACTTGTCTGAGATTTTCGCTACAAGATCTGCTTTGGTCATTTCTTAATAAATTTTATGATTAATTTTCTTTAATACTTTTTTAGAGTCGGCAAATATAAGAATTTTAAAATCAATAATTCCAAGCATAATCCTTTAAAATTAAAAGGGATATGGTTTACTTTGACCAAATGACCGAATTCAAACCTTTTTTTGCCAACAATCTAATTACGTGGTACCAAGAACACAAACGCGACCTTCCTTGGCGGCATAGTATGGATCCATACCGCATTTGGCTTTCTGAAATCATTCTTCAACAAACCCGGGTCTCACAAGGAATGCCTTATTATTTGAAATTTTTGGAGGCCTTTCCAACGGTAGAAAAATTAGCTGAAGCCCCAGAAACGAAAGTTTTGAAACTTTGGCAAGGCTTGGGATACTACTCTCGAGCGAGAAACCTTCACGCCACAGCAAAAACAATTGCGAACGATAGAAAAGGGGTTTTCCCCGACAATTACACCGATTTGGTGAAACTCAAAGGTATAGGGGATTACACAGCCAGCGCCATTGCAAGCATCTGTTTTAATGAAGCTGCCGCAGTGGTGGATGGAAATGTTTTCCGCGTTCTTTCCCGAGTTTTTGGCATTTCGACTCCAATAAACACATCTTCTGGCCAAAAAAAATTCAAAAAGTTGGCTCAACAACTTATTGATCTTGCACAGCCCGGAACATATAATCAAGCCCTTATGGAGTTTGGATCCCTCTATTGTGTGCCGAAAAATCCGGATTGTGAAAACTGTATTTATAGATATAAATGTTCAGCTTTTCAAAACGATAAAGTAGGAGAACTGCCGAGAAAATTAAAAGCTAAACCTTCCGTAAAACGGTATTTCAATTATGTGGTCCTACTTTCAGACAATAGAAAAACATTCTTGGAACAAAGGCAAGAAAAAGGCATTTGGCACAAGTTGTACGAATTTCCATTGATCGAGTCTTCAAATAAAATTGATCTCGAAATGTTGAAATCCACAACGCAGTTCAAAGAAATCACCAAAGATATTGAAATTAAGTCCGTAGTGCTTTATAACGAAAAATCTGTGCTCCACAAACTATCCCACCAAAATTTATACGCCCGATTTTGGATAGTTGAAATTTTAGAGAGCGGGAAAAACTTTTTATCAATTCCTGAGATAGAGGAATATGCCGTCCCAGTGCTGATCGATAATTTTGTTTCAGAATTTTTTGAAAAGTATTGATCTCTTTTTACTCGTGAATTGTTCTTGACAAGGCCCATTATCCCAAAAAATTAATGGCAAAAGACCTTTATACTCCTAAAAAACTGTATATTTAGTTTCACAACAGTATATTTGCAAAACAGTAAAAAATAGAAATTTATGAGCAGCAATGGCACATTGAATAAGGTAATGTTGATTGGCCACACCGGCGACGATGTGAAAATGCATTATTTTGAAGGTGGAGATTGCGTCGGTCGGTTTCCGCTTGCGACCAATGAAACCTATACCAGTAAAACAACAAATGAAAAAGTCTCCAACACGGAGTGGCATAACATTGTGGTGCGCAATAAAGCTGCGGAAATCTGCGAGAAATACCTTAAAAAGGGCGATAAAGTTTATATAGAAGGAAGAATTAGGACCCGTAAATGGCAGGATCAAGAAGGTAAAGATCGATATTCCACCGAAATACAATGTACGGACTTCACTTTTCTGTCGCCCAAATCAGAAAGTGGCTCCCAAACCTCAAACGAACATACGCCTTCTGAATCTGGAATTTCCAAGCAGGTTCCTGATACTAATGAAAATGAGGAAAAGGATCTTCCTTTTTAATGTTTAACCAACCTGAATAATTTGGACCCCGAACCCCCTGAATTGCAGTATTTGGAACATTGGGATTTTACTCAAATAAGCAGTATTGCCCTATTGATTGTTCTCCTTCTCTGCTCTGCCCTAATGTCCGGCTCTGAAGTCGCTTTATTTTCTTTGACACCATCCGATTTGGAGGAAAACAAAAATAAACGACATGCTAAAAGACTAAAAATAGTTGAACGCCTACTTGAAGACCCAAAAAAGCTTTTGGCGACGATTATGGTTGCCAATAACTTTATAAACATTGCGCTGATACTTTTTTTTGCGTCTGTCAGCGATTTGCTTTTTGCCAGGATCCAAACTGAGTTTTACGGAGTGGACTTGTATTTTGTCCTGAAAATTATTGTAATTACTTTTTCTATTTTGGTGTTTGGAGAAATATTACCAAGAATCTATGCAAATCGCAACAACGTTTCCTTTGCGATTTTTATGGCATATCCACTATCCTTTCTGAACAGCTTTCTCACTCCCATAAGTGCTCCTTTGCGCTCAGCCACAATACGCTTACAGGAGCGCTACGGAAAGCAAAAATCCAGCATTAGTGTGGACCAGCTTTCACACGCTTTGGAACTTTCAAATAGTGATACAACCCAAGAGGAACAAAGAATACTCCAAGGAATTGTCACTTTCGGCAATACCGACACCAAGCAGGTGATGAAAAACAGGATGGATATTTTCGCATTAAGTGATGATCAATCCTTTAAGGAAATTATTCCAGAGATAATTGAAAACGGATATTCCCGAATCCCTGTTTATAAAGAAAATATCGACCACATTACGGGAATATTGTATGTGAAGGATCTGGTTCCTTATATAGACCAAGAAGATTTTAACTGGACTGAGTTGAAACGGGATGCTTATTTTGTGCCAGAAAACAAAAAACTCGATGACCTTTTGACTGAGTTCAAGGAAATGAAAATGCATTTGGCAATAGTGGTAGATGAATATGGTGGCACCAGCGGACTAATTTCAATGGAAGATATTATTGAAGAGATTGTCGGTGAAATTAGCGATGAGTTTGACGACGA
>CAZMDY010000174.1:0-3806 GCA_964565295.1 uncultured Aequorivita sp.
TGCATTTCAAGGTTGCTCCAATTTGGTTGTAAACGCTATTGATGCCCCAGATTTAAGCCAAGTTGTAAATATGGAATATATGTTTCAAGATGCCGTAGCTTTCAATCAGCCAATCGATCATTGGGATGTCTCAAATGTTCAACATATGGCGGCTATGTTCAATGGGGCTACTACTTTTAATCAGCCGTTGGGTTCTTGGGATGTATCCAATGTCCAGAATATGTCATCAATGTTCTGGGGAGCAACCGCATTCGACCAATCTTTGAATACTTGGGATGTTTCAAATGTAACCAATATGCATAGAATGTTTGAAAATGCTACCTCTTTCAATCAGCCTGTAGACACCTGGAACGTGGTTAATGTAACGGATATGGGGTACATGTTTAAAAATGCCAATTCGTTCAATCAAGACATTTCCGACTGGAACTTCAATGCCTCGGTTCACTTATACGGTTTTTTGTCATATTCAAATTTAGACACTCCTCATTACGACATGCTTTTACACAGTTTAGCCCAGTCCAACATCCATAATAAACAATTGGATGCTGAAGGCCTAAAGTATTGCGATCAGATATCCAGAGATTTTCTGATCAATAATTTAGGGTGGAGTTTTAACGGAGATAGTTTGTTTAGTGCGTGTGATTTATTCTATGGGAATCCGTTTATAACCACTTGGGAAGTTACAAACAATGATCTAAATATTGCAATTCCAACTAATGGTAGCGGCTTTGATTATGGTATAGACTTTGGCGATGGCACTGTGTTAGCTGATGTCAACGGAAATGTAAGCCATACCTTTAATAGTCCAGGAATTTATACAGTGAAGATTGTTGGTGATTTTCCAAGAATATTTTTTTCATTAAGTTCTGATAAGCATAAGATTTTATCTATAGACCAATGGGGAGATATAGAATGGCATTCCATGCGTAGAGCCTTTCATGGATGTTCAAATCTGATCCTAAATACAACAGATGCACCGAATTTGGAGCAAGTAACAGACCTTTCTGAGATGTTCAGTGGCGCATCTTCATTAAATCAATCCATTAATCATTGGGGAGTTTCAGGCGTGACCAAAATGGAAGGAATGTTTGAGAATGCTTCTTTATTTAATCAACCTTTGGACGATTGGAACGTTTCTGAAGTAATCAATATGAATAATATGTTTCAGGGTGCAGAGGCATTTAATCAAGAACTTTTCGATTGGAATTTTCACCCTGATGTATCTTTAGAAGGATTTTTATCTTATAGTGGGTTGGACACCAGTAATTACAACTCTCTTTTAACTCATTTCGTCGACAGTGCCCTAATGGGAAAAATCCTTGGAGCCGATGGGCTTGTCTATTGTGAGGATGAAGATAGAAATCAATTGTTGGGCACAATGGGATGGACAATTATTGGCGATGAACAAGATGAATTTTGTAAATTATCCTTAACCGAAAATGAAATGGGAAGTGTACTGATTTACCCAGTACCAACTAATGATGTTTTGTATATTGATACACCTAGAAAAATTGTAGTTGAGAAAATAAAAATGTTTGATATCCAAGGAAAATTAATTAAAACCATAGAAGGTGCTCCTCAAGAAATTTCAGTTGCACGGTTACCTTCCGGAGTTTATTTTCTTTTGTTTTCTGGAGAAAATGAATATCAGGTTAAGCAGTTTGTTAAAAAATAATTTTCAATATCAAAGTGCAACACATCCATTTCAAAGTATATACTACACCGCCTTTTCAATGTAAATAAATTCGAAACTTTAAACCGTGAACATCATTTCTATGTATCAGGTAAGCGACCCCGAAGAGCCGTTGGGCCACAGGGAGATGGCGGTACGCAAAAACCTGTGGAACGAGGAAGACTGGCTTATGGGCGTAGACCTTGCGCCTGAGAATCCGGCAGACAAGCCCCTGATTGCCGCCTACACTTACGGTGCAGAGGGCGAGCGAAGGATACGTTACTGCCGGGCAGGTTAGACGCCTATTACAGCGCCAAGGATGCCGGAAGCGTCGACAGGCTGGATGCCATCCTCTACCCAAACCCGCTGCTGACCGTAAAGACCCTGCCTTTGCCGGAAGAACTTGGTATGGATGAAATAGAACGAGTCGAGAAAAGTCAATGAATTATGTAATAAAAAAAATACAGGAATTAATTCGTAAATTCGCAATTATGGATGACAAAAGACTTTACATAATTGCAGGTTGTAATGGAGCAGGAAAAAACAACTGCTTCATTTACCATTTTACCTGAAATACTAGATTGTAAAGAGTTTGTAAATGCAGACGAAATTGCAAAGGGATGCAATCACGCAGGAGCGAGGAAGTCAGGAAAAATAACCCATCCGCTTCATTAAAAATATATAACAAAATAAAAGAGGTTATCTCTTAGTGAGATAACCCCTAATAAGGAAGCGGTATTGGGAAGTTATGGTCCTATTTTTTAGGCATAGGAACATCCCAATTTGGCATTTCTGCGGTTCTGTTTCCTGTCATTAAATAAGTGTCAAACCATTGCATCGCCCGGAAAGCATAATCCAGTTGTGCAGCGGCATTTCTGTTTCCGTGGCCTTCGCCGGGATAAAATACCAAACGTACCGGCACTTCGGGTTTTCTAACTTTTATATGGCGGTGCAATTCCAATGACTGTGCGGGATGGACTCTGGTATCGTTTTCTCCGTGCATAATCAAAATCGGGGTTTGCGATCTGTCCACATAATAAATTGGGCTTCGCTTTAAGTAATTCATCCACATTGCATCAGACTCCCAAAGTCTCTCCCTGGAATGTACTTCAAACAATTCCTTGGGAATATCACTGGTACCCCATTTTGAGACATTGTTGCTGATTCCTACAAACATAACAGCGGCGGCAAAACGATCTGAATAATAAGTGCTCATCCAAGCAGAAGCATATCCGCCATACGAACCGCCGGTAACGCCAACTCTATCTTGGTCAACAATTCCTTTTTCAATTAAGTAATCAACGCCATCCACGATATCGTCAAATTCCTTTCCAGCCATATCGGCCTGACTGCTGTATGTAAACGCAGTTCCGCGACCTGTACTTCCTCTGTAATTTGGATAAAAGACAGCGTATCCTTTTGCAGCGGCAATTTGTCCTGGAGTTGAATATCCGGTCAACCATCCATTGTCATAATGCGATTCCGGCCCACCATGGACTATCGTTATCAACGGAGCTTTTGTTCCTTCTTTGTAATTTACAGGATAAATCAAAATTCCTTGAATGTCGAATTTTCCATCTCGCGCAGGATAGGTGATCACTTCCTGCTTTCCAAAACTCTTGTTTTTTAGCCATTCATTGTGGAAAGTGACTCTTTCAAGGGTAGTTTTATTGGCGTTTTTGGCCACAAACAATTCATTGGGATGGGTGGGAGTGCTCGAAACCAATGAAAGTAGATTTTTTGATACGCTAAAATTTCGTATAGCCTGGGTTTCGCTTTCATAAATGATATTCTTTTTGCTTCCATCAGCTTGAATGGTTCCCATTAGGGAAGCAGTTCCTTTGCTCGCCATAAAAAAGATTCCTTTGTCCGTCCATTCAATATGCTCATATTTCCCCTCAAAATCCTTATCGATAATATTTGGATTTCCTCCTGTAGCTTGTACCACCAAAATTCTGCCGTCAATTGGGTCATTCACATTTGCTCCGGCCCGAATGGCCAATTGATCGGCCTTGGGGCTCCATTTTATTTGTCCGATTTTACCTTGGTTGGCAATTTCTGCAGTAATGTTTCCAGTTGAAGGGTTCACAACTTTTACGGCCTGCCGCATATAAAAGTCATCTATGGCCGAAGT
>CAZMDY010000175.1:0-758 GCA_964565295.1 uncultured Aequorivita sp.
TTTAAAAATATTTGTTGAGCAAAAGTAATCTCTTCTTTCTAATTAATAAGAAAAACTTCATTCAACGACATAATTCAAACTCGATATTTCCGAAATCATGAAGTAGCCCAAAGGATAGTTCTCCGGATCGGTTTGGTTGATCATATTTCCCCGAACGGTCGCAGGCTGTGTCTCAAAGGGGCCACCACCTCCGCCCGTTTGCTGCAGCAATATAAACATATAATTGTAAAATTGCTCCGTAATGCCGTACAGGTTAAATTGTACCGTATCGCCGGGGCTTAAATCATCTGCCGAATACGTTCCAAACATGGTGTTTCCTTCAAAAAAATCGTCGTTGAAAACATTTCTATTGATCCCTCTTTCTGATGCTCCCGTAAGAAAATAAAAATTGTTTTCGCCGGGAGGATCCGTAAAATAAGCCTTCAACTCTATTTGATCGCCAAAAAATCCGCCGTCGTTGCGTTGCTCCACATATTCCAGTTCAACCGTGGGTACAAGCCGTGTGGAACCAGAATAGATCTCGTCGTTATACTCCACCTGAAGCGTATATTCCAAATCCATTTTTGGTGAAAAATCACTTAAATAGTACCCGTCTTCTTCATGGACAAATGGGAAAATAGTACCATTTTCATCCGTTATTTGAACCGATGCATTTTCAACTTCTGGGATGCTATCGTCAAAAAAAGGTGCTGTTGTGGTCAGTTTTACGAGACTGAAGTGCGATGTGCCTTCCACCGAAACATAAATGTTTGATTCGA
>CAZMDY010000175.1:768-3773 GCA_964565295.1 uncultured Aequorivita sp.
CAGGAAATGGAACACACGGAGCAAAATATTAAAAGCAATAACCGTTTCATGTTTTAGAATTTAAAATTATAGGTCACCGATGGGATAATCCCGAAAATGGAAAGTCGAACGGCCTCATTCTGGTAGGTGTCGGTGTTTTCCCTAAACGAAATGGAAGCTGCATTTTTCTGGTTATATACATTATAAATACTGAATACCCATTCCCCTTTCCACCGTCTTTCTTTATCGGGTTTGGGAGTAAGTGTTGCCGAGATATCCAAATGATGGAACGCCGGAAGCCTACTGGAATTGCGCGCCTCATAAACTGGGACCATCATGCCGTAATAGTTGTATTGCCCTTCGGGGAAAGTGGTGGGCCGGCCGGTTTGGAAAATAAAATTAGCTCCCAACGTCCATTTTTTCGAAAGGGAATAGGTCCCGGTCAATGAAAAATCGTGGGTTTTGTCCCAGGCCGTTCTATACCAGTCCCCGTTGTTTATCCCACTTTCAGCAGCTGTTCTTCCAGGGGTCCGTTGTTCGCTTTTTGAAAGGGTATAGGCCATCCAGCCTTGGAGTTTTCCAGTGGTTTTCCTGAAAAGCACTTCCAATCCATACGCTCGGGCTTCCCCATTCAATAAAATTTGTTCAATGGCATTGTTGGCAATCAAATCGGCACCGTCTATGTAATCCAATCTGTTTTGGACTTCTTTATAAAAGGTTTCTACTTCCAAGGAAAAATTGTTGAAATTTCTAAAATATCCCAATGCATACTGATCGGCCAATTGGGGTTTTATGTACTTCCCGCTGGGGGCATAAATGTCGAAAGGAGTAGGGGAGGTTGTATTGCTAATAAGGTGCACGTACTGGACCATTCGGTTGTAACTTCCTTTTATAGAGGAAGTTTCATTGAGCAAATATGAGATGGAGAATCGCGGTTCCAGATGGGCAAAGGATTCCATTGTTTTACTTCTTCCAAAGGAAACAGTATCAATGGGGTTCTCTTTTTCATAGATTTTTATTGCTTCATTGTAACGGAGCGGCAAATCGTTTTCATAAAGGAAAAACTCCGATTGGCCCAACCGATTGAAGGTCGAAAGCCTAAGCCCAGCTTGTACTGAAATAGCTTCGGAAACCTTGATTTCCGATTCGGCATACACTGCGTTTTCCCAAGCAAATTTTTCTGTCAGTTTGGACGGATTCACCCCTGAAGTTGGGGTAGTGGGTTTTACTTCCCCCGGGTTGAACATATAATAGATGCTGTTGAGACCATATCTTAAATCGATGTTCTCTGAAAGATAATGTGTGAAATCATATTTTAGGTTGAAGTTCCTAATGCCGCTATCGAATTTGAATTCCACAAACTTTAATTCCAAACCGTAGTAATAGTCGGAATAGATTAAGGAAAGATTGGAGAAGAGTTTGTCTGAAAGGATATTGTTCCACCGCAGGTTTAACGTAGTGTTTCCAAAAGTGTTACCGAAACTTTCTGAAATCTTGAACACGTCCCTTCCGAAATAACCCGAAAGGAATAATCGGTTGTTTTCGTTTAAGTTATAGCTTACCTTGGCATTCAGATCATAGAAATAGGCAATATTGTCGTTGTCGAATAAAGGCAGGAACAAATGGGCGTAACTGCTCCGGCCACCAACCAAAAACGAAGCTGCATCTTTTTTAATGGGTCCTTCTATAAGTAGCCGACTGGCGATCAAACCTATACCTCCCGTAGCGTGATAATTATGCTTATTGCCATCTTTTTGATAAATGTCCAAAACTGAGGATGCCCGCCCACCATAACGTGCCGGAATCCCTCCTTTATATAGAGTAAGGTCCTTGATCGCATCTGGATTGAAAACCGAGAAAAAACCAAATAAATGTGAGGAACTGTACAGCGTGGCCTCATCCAAAAGGATCAGGTTTTGGTCTGCCGCTCCACCACGGACGTTGAATCCGCTTGCTCCTTCCCCGGCAGTGGTAACTCCCGGGAGAAGGGTGATTGCTTTGATAACATCCACTTCCCCGAGAACAACTGGAATTTTTTTAATGGTATTGGAAGAGAGCGTATTTGCGCTCATTTGCGAACTTCTGATATTGAGTTTCTCGCCGTCTGCCTGAATCACTACTTCATCCAGACTTTCGGAATCTATTGCCAGGGAAACATTTCTTTTTGTGTTTTCAGAAAGCTCGACCGTGATGCGTTGCGTGGCAAAACCAATATTGCTATACAGTATCTCATAAGTGCCCTTGGGAAGTGTTATGGAATAAAATCCGTATTGGTTGCTGGCCGTACCGGTTTGGAGTTCTGGCACTATAATGTTCACTCCCAGTAGTGTTTCTCCAGTTTCCGCCTCCGAAATTGTACCGCTTAAAGTAAAAGTATCTTGTGCAACACCGGGAAGGGAGCCAAGAAGGAATAGGAATATCAAAATTCTCTTCACAAGTAATCTTTTTAGTAAAAAAAACCTTCAGCACAATACTGAAGGTTTTTGTGACAATTATATTCTTATTGCAAGGCTATCGAGGGATTGAGTTTCTCCATAATTGCGTTTAAGGTTCTACTTGGCCGCATAATTTCATAAGTCAATTTCTCAATTGGAGCATAATACCCTCCAATGTCCACGGGGTGTCCTTGGGGATCGATCAATTCCTTGTTGATTTGGTCCTCATTTTCTTTAAGCTCCGTTGCTATTTGTTCAAATGCCTTTTTAAGTTCTTGATCCTTATTTTGGTTTGCAAGTGCTTCAGCCCAATACATCGCGACATAAAAATGGCTCCCGCGGGTATCTATTTCTTTTGCGTGTCGTGAAGGGGATTTTTGGTTGTCCAAATATTTTTCAGTCGCTTCGTCAAGTGCATCTGCCAAGATCAACGCTTTTGGATTGTTATATTTTGTTCCCAAATGTTCAAGGGAAACCCCAAGGGCTAAAAATTCACCCAAGGAATCCCATCGAAGGTGGTTTTCCTCAATAAACTGTTCCATGTGCTTAGGAGCGGAACCGCCAGCACCGGTCTCAAACATTCCGCCTCCG
>CAZMDY010000176.1:0-3740 GCA_964565295.1 uncultured Aequorivita sp.
TCCCGCGGCATCTTGACGACGATATCGTCTTCCAACGGCATCTTTTTCATCATATATAACATTGTGGTCCCATTGTAAATCCTTGATTATTTCTTGTGCAATTTCTGGAAGTCCGTCCCGCTTTATCAAAGGCAAAACCGCAGCTTTAACGGGAGCCAAAATAGCCGGAATTTTCAGAACCGTTCGCATGCTGCCGTCCTCGAGAGTTTCATCTTTAAGTGAATTGGCCAAAACTGCCAGGAACATTCGGTCAAGTCCGATTGAAGTTTCTACAACATAGGGAACGTAACTTTCATTCAGTTCAGGATCGAAAAACTGTAGCTTTTTTCCTGAAAACTTTTCGTGGGCCTTCAGATCAAAATCGGTTCTGGAATGTATCCCTTCCAGTTCCTTAAATCCGAACGGAAAATTGAACTCAATATCAGTTGCTGCATTTGCATAGTGCGCAAGTTTCTCATGGTCGTGGAAACGATAGTTTTCTTCTCCCATTCCCAAAGATAGATGCCATTTTAGACGCATTTCCTTCCAATAGGAATACCATTTTAATTCCTCGCCTGGGCGGACAAAAAACTGCATTTCCATTTGCTCGAACTCACGCATCCTGAATATAAACTGTCTGGCAACAATTTCGTTTCGAAAAGCCTTCCCGGTCTGTGCAATTCCGAAAGGAATTTTCATCCTTCCACTTTTTTGGACATTTAGGAAGTTAACAAATATTCCTTGCGCCGTTTCGGGACGAAGATAAAGATCCATCGCACTTTCGGCCGAGGCTCCCAATTTGGTTCCGAACATAAGATTGAACTGGCGCACTTCTGTCCAATTTTTGGATCCGGTATCGGGATCTGCAATTCCGAGTTCTTCAATCAGGGCTTTAACGTCGGCCAGATCTTCCTTTTCCAAAGAATTCGCCATTCGCTCCAAAACACTTCTTTGCTCATCGAGGTATCGTATTACTCGAGGATTTGTTGAAACAAATTCTTGCTCATCAAAGCTTTCACCAAATCGTTTTTTGGCCTTTTCAATCTCCTTTTGGGCTTTTTGAAAGAGTTTTTCGGCATAATCCTCTATAAGAACATCTGCACGGTATCTTTTTTTGGAATCCTTATTGTCTATCAATGGATCGTTGAAGGCATCAACATGGCCCGAAGCTTTCCAAGTGGTGGGATGCATCAAGATGGCGGAATCCAGACCAACAATATTCTGGTGCATATAGACCATACTTCGCCACCAATATTCACGAATATTTTTTTTGAGCTCTACTCCATTTTGGGCGTAATCATAGACCGCGCTGAGACCGTCATAAATTTCACTGGAAGCAAATATATAGCCGTATTCCCGGGCGTGGGAAACCACTTTTTTGAATTGATCGTCATTGTTTGCCATAGCGTGCAAAAATATGAAATGCGCCCCAACTCACAAAGAGAGATTTAACAATTAATAAAAAAGCCCAAAAACCAATTGTATATTTTTGGGACTTTTCCATTCGTTAATTTAAAATTTCAATTTTCCTAAAGGACCGAATAGTTATCTCAGTTCCATGGTGGTTGTACCTATCTGTTTTTCTCCATCAAATAAGTTTACGACATATTGTCCATCGATAAGATCATTATCGGAAGCATTGATCAATATACAAACGTCCAGTTCTTCGTTTTCATAAAAAACATTTGTGGAGGCGCTATAAGTTAGATTATTATCTTCAAATTGCTTAACTGCTTTGTCGCCCATCACATTGTTTCTGGGGTTGATAACCTGAACATACAATATTCGATTTCCTGTTTGGGCCAAATCGTTGGGTGCCAAAGTAAAACAAGCTCTGATCTTGTCAGCCCGGCTGGCGCGTCTTGTATCGACCACTTTTCCGCTATTCCTAATAATGACTGCTTCTCCTCTCAAATCGGTAGCCTTTACAACGGCAGCTTTTTTGATGGTTTCATTCATAGCTAGGTTTTCCATGCTTACCGAGTCCATAACCACTCTGGCATTCTGCAATTCCATAGAAGTACTGTCCCGCTCAATTGCCAGTCTTTGATTGGCAGCAATCAGACTGTCAGCTTTTCTGAAAAGCAAAGTCCTTTCCTGTTTTAGTTTGCCAATCTCCACTCTGTAGCGCTCGATCAAGGCTACATTTGCCTTTGCATCCTTCACCGAATCCAAAAGCACGGTAATTCTTTCACGCGCCGCGAGCAAATCATTATCCTTAAGTTCATTATCTTTGATAACCTCGTCATAATTGGCGATCAGACTTTCAAGTTCCATTTCTATGCTTGCCTTTTGGCCTTCGAGAGTAGAAATTTTGGATTTGTTGTCATTGAACAATGTAACGGTGTATACCGCCAAAGCTATTAACAGAACCGATAAAACCCCAATCAAGATTTTAAATTTTCCACTATTATTTTCGTTTACAGTACTCATCTTACCGATAAAATTTATTGAAATTGAATTAATCAGTAAATGTATGGAGGGAACATCTAATGGTGTGTTTATAAAATGGTAAAAATCTGAAAAGAATGTTAAATCTACTTTTTCCAAAAGTTTGTAATGGATGTGGGGAAATTCTTTCCACTGGCGTAGAGTTGCTCTGTGTGGAATGTAGGCATCGAATACCGTTGGCCAATTTGCATAAGGTGCATAATGATTTTCTTAAGAATAAATTTTATGGGCGTTTCCCTCTTCAAAATGCGACTGCGCTCATACAGTTCCAAAAAAGAGGATTGACACAAGAGCTTATGCACAACCTAAAATATCGAGGACGAAAAGAACTTAGCTCCTTTTTTGGTGCTTGGCTGGGAGCCGAACTTTCAGAAAACCCCAAATTCCGAGAAATAACCATGGTAGTGCCAGTGCCTCTTCATAAACAAAAACTCAAAAAACGGGGCTATAATCAAGTGGAAGGTTTTGGAAAAGAGCTGGCAAAATCCTTGGAAGCACCGTATAGGGATGACATTCTTCTGAAAATATCAAAAACAACTTCCCAAGTTTTCAAAAATCGGATTCTACGATTTGACTCGGAAGAAGTTTTCTCTATCCAAAAAATTGATGAGGTGAAATCCCAACATATCTTATTGGTCGATGACATCATAACAACGGGAGCAACTTTAGAAAAATGTGCGCTTCAATTATTGAAAGGAAATGATGTTAAAATCAGTATAGCGACCATTGCGACAACTTAAATGAATTGCACAAAAGTTGATGGTTATTATGTATTTTTGACAATCGAATTCAACAAAAAAAATCTGTTTGAAACACCGGCTTCTTTATATACCTATTGCATTTCTATTACTGCTCTCCTTCGTTGACTGTGCAAAAAAGGGAACTCCCTCTGGCGGCCCGCGTGATACTATTCCTCCCGTAATTGTTAGAAGCAGCCCAGAAAACTATAGTACCAATTTCTCGGGTGATGAGATAGAAATACGCTTTGACGAATATATAAAATTGAAAGACTTAGACAACCAATTGGTCATTTCACCGCCACTGGAATTCCGTCCGGTCATTACACCGCTGAACGTTTCAAAAACATTGAAGATCAAAATAATTGACACTTTAAAAACCAACACTACTTATTCTTTCAACTTTGGAAAAAGCATTGTGGACAATAATGAAGAGGTGGAGTTTGAATATTTTAAATATGTTTTTTCTACTGGAAACTATATCGATAGTTTGAAAGTTTCGGGGAATATTCGCGATGCTGAACTCATTTCCCCTGAAATTCCAACGACAGTGATGCTTTATGAAGCCAATGA
>CAZMDY010000177.1:0-3717 GCA_964565295.1 uncultured Aequorivita sp.
ACCAAGGTTCACCCGTGTTTACTCCCTATATACCCCATAGATACCCCCTATATACTTCATAGATGCTCCATATATAACTTTAAAAGCAAGTTTTCATCGGACGGTAGTGATTTGGGATGAAAAAAGGAAGGATTTATTTCGTTCCAAACAAACATTTTCCCTTTTTTAAACGGACTGAAATTCATTGAACTATTTTTCATATTTGTCAATCGTTATTCCAATCTATTCCTTTAGATTTAAAAAATTATAAACCGTAACAGAAACCGTAATGAGTTCCTACACCATAAATGAAATTAATGCTATTGTAGAAGGGGAATTAATTGGAATTACCGACCATAAAATTGAAGGACCCGAGGAAATAAGAAAGGCAAATAACAAGCAGATCACAAGCATTGGCTCTTTAAAATATGAGAAGTATTGGTCGGATTCCCAAGCTTGTGCAGCAGTTATTGGAGAAAACGTAACCATTGAGCCAGGAAACAATCGGGCTTTCCTAAAAGTAAAAAATGTGGATTTGGCTATGGCTGAAATTCTGGCACTTTTCCATCCGCCCCTTCCTGTTTTCGAAACCGATATACACCCAACAGCCGTGATCCACGAATCTGCAAAAATTGGCAAAGGCTGTAAGATCGGCGCCAATTGTTATATAGGCAAAGATGTGGAGTTGGGCAGCGAAGTGGTTTTATACCCAAATGTCTGCATTTTTGATGAAACCATTGTTGGAGAAAAAACCATCGTTTGGTCCGGAACTATTATCCGTGAGCGCTGTATTGTTGGCACTAATTGTATTTTTCACAGCAACGTGAGTATTGGTTCCGACGGATTTGGATATAGACCAAGTAACGACGGACGAGGATTGGTAAAAATACCTCAAATAGGGAATGTCATCATTGGCAATTTCGTTGAAATTGGCGCCAATTCTTGTGTTGACAGGGCAAAATTCAGTTCCACCGTTATTGGTGATGGTTGTAAGATTGACAACCTGGTGCAAATAGCGCATAACAGTGTTCTGGGGCGATCGTGTATCCTGGCCGGACATAGCGGACTTGCTGGTTCCGTTACCTTAGGCGATGGAGTTATAATTGGCGGAAGCGCATCAATAAAAGACCATGTAACCCTACATTCCGGCGTAACGGTGGGAGCAGGATCTGGAGTGATGAAAGATGTTTCTGCCGGAACAACCGTTTTGGGATATCCTGCGCAAGAGGCCAAGGCAATGTTAAAAGAATGGGTGGCCCTGAGACAGTTTATGAAAAAAGAATAGAAAGGATTCTCTAAATATCAAATCGAAATTTTCAAGAACCACACTATTTTTTGTTGGAAATTTTGCATTTTAAGGTTTACTCTTTTCGGTTTTTGATTTCTTGCAATATTTTATTGGCTTTTACCAAATCTTCAGGCGAATCTATTCCAACTCCCACGGTGTTTGATACGGCCATTTTTATGTTCTTGCCATATTCCAAATAACGAAGGCATTCTATTTTTTCAGTTGCTTCCAAAGCCCGCATCGGAAGTCGGTAAAAATCCATTATGGCCTCTTTTCTAAATGCGTAAATCCCTTGGTGCCTATAATATTGAACTTCCACATCTTTATCGCGAGGATACGGTATTGGAGCTCGGGAGAAATACAGTGCAAAATTGTCCCGATCCACAATTACCTTTACTGCATTGGGATCGTTTATTTCGTTCCCATCATTGATTTCCACCATTAAAGAGGCTAGATCTATTTTATCGGCGTCCTGCCCGTTGAATACGGCAAGAACTTTTTCCAATCCTTCCCTACTTGTAAAAGGCTCGTCGCCCTGGACATTGACAACAATATCAACATCCATATTTTCTACTGCCTCTGCTATACGGTCGCTACCACACTCATGTTCTTTGATGCTCATAATGGCCTTCCCTCCATTGTGTTGAATTTCATCAAAAATAAGCTGGCTATCGGTCACCACATAAACATCTTCAAAGAGCCCAGTGGCAACGGTTGCTTCATAAGTTCTGATTATCACTGGTTTTCCACCTAAATCCTGCATTAGCTTGCCCGGAAATCTGGACGCCTCATATCTCGCAGGGATCATTGCTATTATTTTCAAAATAATTCATTTTAAACCTTCAAATGTAAAGAAGATTATGCCGTAAGCCATCCTGTTGAAACATTTTTTTAGAAAGTTACGGAAGGGGTCAATTTTCGAAAAAATCATCTTTAAAACCAATGAGGTATAGTTTATTCTGGGCCCTTGTAATGGCTGTATAAAGCCAGCGCAAATATTCCTTGTCAATCCCAGTGGCCAAATAGGGCTGTTCAACAAAAACTGTGTTCCATTGACCTCCCTGGGATTTATGGCAAGTAATGGCATAACTGAATTTTACCTGTAAAGCATTAAAGTATTTATTGTTTTTCACGGCCAAAAACTTTTTGTACTTGGATTTCTCAGAAACATAATCCTGCATCACTTCTTGATACAGAGCATTGGATTGCTCATAAGTAAGGGAAGGGGTTTCAGAAGTCAAGGTATCCAAAAGAAGAACGGTTTCCAAGGGTTTCATATTTGGATAATCCACCATTCGCACTTTTACTTCGGCAAAACGGAATCCATAAAGGTCTTTAAATGCAAATATTTCTAGAACCTCCACAATGTCACCGTTGGCAATAAAACCCGCTTCACTTGCTTTGTCCACCCAAAAATAATTGTTCTTTACTACCATCAAATAATCACCAGCCGAAAGTTCCGCTTCCTGAAACAATATTCGCTGGCGGATGCTCTGGTTGTATAAATTTGCCCTTTTGTTTGAACGGACCAGAATAATAGCACCTTCATTTCCCAATTCGGAATAACTGTCGCTGATGGCATCCATTATTTCCTGTCCATCGGTGGGGCGAACAATATCGGGGAAAATCTTGTTAGAGAACCTGAAACTGTCGAAAAAACCTTCATCCAAGTGTTCCCTGATCATGGTTGCATTTTCCAGAATACCACTGTCCTGTTTTTGGCGGACCACTTCATCGAGTTCGATATGGATAACCTTTCGGTTGTAATTCGATTCCAACACTTCAATATCCAATGCAGGGCTTATGGAAAGATGAACCGGTGGCAACTGGGCTGAATCTCCTATCAATAAAAGTTTACAATTATGGCCACTATAAACATACTGCATCAGATCGTCCAATAAGGAGCCATTTTCAAACAACTTCGAATCTTGGTTTCTATCGGGAATCATTGAGGCCTCATCCACTATAAAAATGGTATCACGATGCTTGTTGGCTTGAAGTACAAAGGAAACCGAACCTTTCTCACTTTTTGGAAAATAAATCTTCTTATGGATTGTAAAGGCTTGCTTTTTTGAATAGTTGCTGATCACTTTTGCGGCCCTTCCCGTTGGCGCCAACAACACCGATCTCATTTTGATTCTCGAAAGATTTTTTACCAAAGTCCCCACAATGGTGGTTTTTCCTGTTCCGGCATAACCTTTGAGCAGAAATGTCGTGTCCTTTTCTGGTCCTGATACAAATTTTGCCAATAATTGAAGAGCTATATCTTGTTTTGAGGTGGTTGAGTGGGGAAAATCATTTTTTAAAAAACTATAAAATTCGGATATATTCATCATTTTCAACTATCAATGTGGGTTTAAAGGTAGGCATCATTATTTTGAGAATAAACTTTTGCTAACAAAAAAAAATTGTAGATTTGCGATACACCTTTTAGGGAATCAACATTTAAA
>CAZMDY010000178.1:0-3698 GCA_964565295.1 uncultured Aequorivita sp.
GACCAAAACGGGAATCCTGCCAATAGAGGATATGCCTACACTTCTTTAGGTTTGGCTCATGGGAAAACCTGTGGGCAGGGTCCGATGGATGCTTCACCTCCGATTACAGTGGGGCCTACCAACTCCATGGCTTCTGGACATAAAGCTGTTTTTGTTACCCCGGGTCCTGACCCAACAGCTAGTGTTAATTTACAGAGAACTACACCAAACAATCCGAGCTCAAGTCATGGGTTTAGGTTGGGGAGAAATTCTTCATCTCCAGCGAACGTTACCTCTATGCAAAAACGCTTTATTGCAGGGGAGGTGTTTGTATTTGATTTTGCAATGATTCTTCAAAATCCCACTAACCACGATTATGAAGAAATGCCATTTGCCCAAGTAAATCTATACGATGAGAATAATAATTTGATTAGAACCCGCTGTATTGTATCGGATATAAATGACTGCATTTTTAATACCCCAACCCAAACTTTCTATACGGATTGGTCTTGTATGAAATTAAACACTTTTGAATACCAAGGGGAACCCCTGCGAGCTGAATTTTATGTCTCAGATTGTCAATTGGCTGGCCATTATGGGTATATTTATATCGACGATATTTATGTGGGCAATGACAGCGACGAACTTTGTGGTAATTCAGCTTTTGGATATGCTTTGGTTGAAGACATCCGACCTACTGGAGAGCATTGTTTTATAACAGACAATTCTTCATCCTTTAATGCTTGTGGTTTTGGAGGAAACTTTACCAATATTCCCGGATTTCCTCTGGAAGTTTGTGGAATTTATGATATTCCTCTAAGTCAGGGGCAACCGCCGAAATTGGATCAATTAAGTTTAGATATCATTCAAAATGACATCGTAGTAGGTACTGTAACCAATTCGAGTTCTGGAACAGTTCCGAATTCTTTCTGCTTCACAGTCGATGAAACTGATGTGAATGTCGTACCTTATGGTGAGTTTACATTTGCTCTAAGGGTGGATTTTGAAATGGATTGTGGAGATCCCTATAACTTTTTTGTGGATGACCAGACTACAGCATCGCTTTGCCCAAGGGCTACTTGTCCATTGCCATTAAATGTATGTGATATAAGCGGAACCGGATTTTCTAATTTCGATTTGTCGAATGTAGAATCTGATATATTAGGTCTCAAATGGCAACAAGGAGATATTTTATTCAGTTATTTCTTAACCGAGCAAGATGCCCATGATGATACGGATGCTATATTGGATCCAACAGATTTTGACAATACAGTAGCAGGTGGTCAAACCATCTATGTCCGTTTGGATTGGAACATTCCTTCTTTAGGATTTGATTGCTATTATATTGCAGAATTGGAATTGTCCATCGATCCATTACCCGATCTCAGCAACCTTCAAGACGAATACGTTTCCTGCGATCCCAATACTGGGTTTATCCTCTCAGGGGTACCTGCAAATATTTCGGATTTGGGCGATGTTACCTACAGATGGTATAGAAATGGTTCGCAATTGGCTTCCAGTGCCAGTTTTTACAATGTTACCCTTCCGGGGACTTATACCGTCATTGTATCGAACTTCGACTGTGAGTCCACCCATGAGTTTACTATTGAATTTATAGATATCGAGGTGGATCTTGGTGGCAACCAAGTGGTCTGTGATGGAAGTGAAGTTACACTTACCTCAGACCTTATTCTTGGTTCAACCACTCCTCCAATAGACCTGGACGATGTAAACTTTACTTGGAGCACAGGCGCAACTACCCAAAGCATCACGGTTACCGAATCGGGCGTTTATACTGTTGTGGTTCAATATGAAGACTGTACCATAACGGAAACTGTTGAAATCCTTATTGGGAATCCACAGGTGGATGTGGGAGAGGATATTACCTTGTGCGACAATGATGCCGGAACGGTGTTGACCGCCACAGTTACCGGTGTACCGGAAAATGAGGTCAGCTATTTGTGGAGCACTGGGGAAACCACCCCAAGCATTACGGTTACTGGTTTTGGTACCTTCAGTGTCGATGTAACCTGGAACACTTGCGTGGTTACCGATTCCATGACTATTGTTCAGTCCTTCTTGCCGGAAGTCAGTTTGGGCAACGACATCCAAAAATGTTCAAGCGATGAGGTGACCTTGGAGGTTATCTTCTCTGAGCCAATCGTGGGCGACTTGACCTATACCTGGTTGAAGGACGGCGTTACCATCGAGGGTAGTACCGGTTCCACATTGACTATTACAGATACAGGAGATTATAAAGTGATTGTGGAGAATGATGGATGTATAGCCGAAGCTACGGTAAAAGTGGAGGGATATGCAAGCAATCCGGACTGTATCATCAGCCAAGGGATTTCTCCAGAGGGCTCCCCTGGATATAATGACAATCTGGATCTTGGGTTCCTGGCTTCCCGTACGGGCATAGACAAGTTGCAGATCTTCAACCGAAACGGTAATTTGGTCTATGAGTATTCAAACTATACCAACCAATGGGAAGGGCAGACCACCGATGGCGATAAATTGCCCACGGGCGTGTATTATTACGTGCTAAGTTTATCCGGCAACGATCCGGTTTACGGACCCCAGACCAATGGATGGGTTTATTTGAACAGAGGTATCAATTAAAGGACATAAAAAATGGGCGGCAGGTTCTCTATGATTTTACCCATAACCAACCTCGAGAACCAGTTGCCCATTAATTAAAGCGCATTATAACTAATGAAAATACAGACTAAATGAAAAAAATATCCTCAATAATAACGTTATTTCTTGTGTTGGGCTTTTATACTGCCTCAGCACAACAGGATCCACAATACACCCAGTATATGTACAATATGAGTGTAGTGAATCCCGCCTATGCAGGATCCAATGAAGGCCTTACCGTTACGGGGCTGTACCGCGACCAGTGGTCGAAACTGGACGGGGCGCCCACCACGTTTACCTTTTCTGCCCATGCACCCTTGGGCGAGAAAGTGGGGCTTGGTCTTTCTGCCATCAAAGATGAACTGGGACCGGTAAAGGAAACCAATGTGTATGCCGATTTTTCCTATAGCTTGTTTCTTGGAGGGTCAACTAAACTTGCTTTTGGTCTTAAAGCCGGTGCCACCTTCCACGATGTAGGTCTTGTAGATCTTGAACTCCAGGATTCTTCTGATCCCTTCTTTTCGGAGAACATAAGCAATACCTATCCAAACATTGGGGCAGGGGTGTTCCTTTATGGCGACAATTACTATGTGGGACTTTCAGTTCCCAATATGTTGAACTCGGTACATTTGGATGAAAACGGGATGAAGTACGGTTCCGAGGTGCAGCACTTTTTCGCCACTGCGGGTTATGTGTTCCAACTTACCGATAACTTTAAGTTGAAACCATCCACAATGGTAAAATCGGCCTTCGATGCGCCCATTTCCTTTGATGTGAACCTGAACGCACTGTTCTATGACCGATTTGAACTGGGAGCTTCCTATCGATATGAGGATTCATTTAGTGGGATTGTTGGGTTCCAAGTAACGGATTTTGTCCGTATCGGGTATGCCTACGACCACATCACTTCCGATATCAGTGCATATACGGATGCTTCCCACGAAATCATTCTGACCTTTGACATATTGTTCAAAAAACGAGTATTGCGTTCGCCAAGATTCTTCTAATCATATTTAAGACACCTAAAACATGAAAAAAATATACCTAATATTATTTCTAACAGTAGCCGGGGGCTTCGT
>CAZMDY010000179.1:0-3572 GCA_964565295.1 uncultured Aequorivita sp.
CACAACTTTGCTATAAAAGTTGCCCTTATATTTTGGGAAAGTTGGCAAGTTTTTTAAAAAAGTTGGCAAGTTTTTAAAATGGCCAGAAGGAAAAGAAAAATCACTTCCGTAAAGATAGTTATTTTTTTAATAAACCGTATACATGTGACTCCTTTAAAAACTGTTAATTTAAGGGTTTTTGAAACTCTTGTTCGAACGTTGTTCATACGTATGATTCTTTAAATCCATAGCAACGCAAATATTATTTTAGAATACCGCACACTTTGTGGGATAGTGTCATTAAACTATCCAATGACTTTTTTACCAAACAAGCTTCCCCAAAATCCACATCTGGGATTCAAGATCAATAATCCAAGCACATTCCTTGCACTTTGCTTGCACATTGCCTGCACATTCCTTTCGGCTTTGTTCCGAGATCCTTTCGAAACCCCAAAGCATCCTCGAAGCATTCTCAAACGAATCTGTAACCAAACTGGAAGGAAACCCAAAAAATTCTGCAACTTGCTTTTACTGGAAAAGAAAAAACGCCCCTTCCCCACTGCTTTTTACAGTTTTCTGGGAAAGGGGCATTGATAATGGTCCTTGGTATATCTAAGATAAAAACCTTAAAAAGACTATTGTTTTGCGAACTGCAAATGTACCACCAAGTTGACTTCTTTGCCAATGCCAGCAGCGGTTGGATCGTAATTGATGTTGTAATCAAATCTATTAATACTTGTCGTAGCCTTCATTCCTAATTTAGCACCTTGGTCGCTTTTAGCTATTCCTCCAAAATGTACATCAAAGATCACGGGTTTGGTAACATTTTTTATGGTCAGGTTTCCGTACAGCAAATAATGGTCTGCCTTTCCGGTTTCCAGAATCTTCGTGCTTTTAAAAGTCATGTTTGGATATTTCTCTATTTCAAAGAAATCCTCACTTCTCAAGTGATTGTCTCTGTTTTCCACACTTGTATCAATACTGTTGACCTTTATGGTAAAATCAAAATTGGCATTCTCCATGGATTCGCCGTTGGTGGTAAGGGTTCCTGTATACTCATGAAATTTTCCGTTCACGATACTGATGCCCGAATGGGAGATGTTGAAATTAAGGGAAGAGTGAAAAGGATCCACTTTCCACTGGGTCTGCGCAAAGGAACCCATACTGATCAGGGCCACTGCAATCAATGTCATCATTTTTTTCATAACTGTTTGTTTTTAATTGTTACAGTTACAAATATAAAGGATTACGGGATCAGTAATTTATGCTTTTTGGCAAATATGTTGTAAAACTAAGAAGTCAGCAAAGTTTTCATGTCGTCCCGAAACTCGGTTGGGGACTGTCCAGATTTCTTTTTGAAGACATTTGAGAAATAGGAATTCTCCTTATACCCCAACTCAAAAGCTATTTCGGATATGGTCTTATCAGTGGAAACCAGAAGATTTTTGGCCTCAATAAGTTTGCGGGTCTCAATAATTTCCGAAACACTCCGTTCCACTATGCTCTGGCAGATCAGGTTTAGATTCCTACTGGACATAAACAATTTTTCGGCATAAAAGTCCACTCCTACAGGTCTTCGGAAATTCTCTTCAAGTATGGCCAGAAAGTTTCCAAACGAAATGTTCTGGGTCTTTCGAAGGCCTTGATCCGGACTGTTCAATTTTTTTCGTTCCAACTCAATCATGGTAAACAATACGCCCAACAGCTGTTTGATGATGGAATAACTGGGATTTTCCTGCGATGCCTCGTCGTACATCATTTGGCAAATTGTTATCATCCTATCAAAACAATAGTTTCGATCTAATTTTAAATTGGCCCTATCGTGGTAAAGCGAATAAAGGTGAAACGTGGTTTCCGGGATGAACTCGCTCCGGAAACGAATGCCCCATATATCACATTTTCCCTTATGGGTCTGGGGGATGGCCCGATGGATTTTTCCTTTGGCGACAAAACTGACGAAGGGCGCATAGGTTGTCGAATCGTTGAAATCGATAAAATGGGTCAGTTTTCCTTCCAAACCAATCAACAATTCTTCAAAATCATGATTGTGGGGCTCGTCGGGCTGGGATGTAATTTGCTCCGCCTCTTTTTCGTCAACCCTGAAAATATGGAAAAGTTTGTTCATACCTTACGGCTTCGCTGCTATTTTCGACCAAATGGGAACGGCCGGTTTTGATTGGATAAAGATAGTGAATCCAAAATTATCGAATCGTCCTCGAATGGATTCGCCCGCAATGCTTTTCAAAAAATTTATTGTCGAGTTACAAAGAAACGCACAACTTTTAAAACAAAAAGCCGGCTCCAGGAGTTGAAAGAGGTAATTCGTAAAAAATTCTCATAAGTCATCCGTAACCACGTCATCATTCATCCAGCGATTGCTTTCATAGTTTTCCTCTTTTTAAGTGGTCTACCTATATCAGGGACGTACAAACTCATTATTCTGAATTCATAACTCATAACCCATAACTCGCAGCGTCTTAAGTCTTTTTTATCGGACCATGGTATAAACTGATAATTAAAACCTTATTTCAGGAATTCCGGATTTTTATAGGCCGGGTTGGGATAGGTGTAGATTCCTTTTCCATTTGCTGTCCCCATTCTTCCTTTGTCGATATATTCGGATTTCAACCATTCAGCGACTTTTGCCGACAATTTATCGCCCGCCTCTCCCATTGCTTTATAAAGATTATATGGCGTATTTGGGCCAATGATATCCAGAAACGCAAACGGTCCCATTGGTGCGCCGGTGGAGATCATCCAGGTTTTGTCCACCATTTGTGCATCGGCAACCCCGTCCACAACCATTTGTACACCCGCTTTGATATGGGGCACCAATAGCGTGTTCAGAACATAACCAGGTTGTTCTTTATGGATCGGGATGGGAACCATAGCTATGGCTTTCGCAAAATCGATTACTTCTTGAAACACCTCTGGTGATGTGTGTTCATGCTTCATAATTTCGGCAATGTTCAGTCTCCAGATTTCGTTGGCAAAGTGCAGGTGAAGGTATTTTTCCGGACGACCGGTATAATCTACCAATTGGCTCGGAATCATAGTAGATGAGTTTGAGGCGAAAATGGTATCCTCTTTGGCCACTGATGACAGATTTTTGTAGAATTCCTTTTTAATGCTCAGCACTTCTGGAACAGCCTCAATTACCAAATCGGCATTGGCGACAGCTTTTCCCAAATCGGTAAACAATGAGATTCTACCGTATGCGGCATCCACTTCTTCTTGACTGCCATAATTGTCTTCCACATATCGTTTTTGCAGAGTTCTGAATCTTTCCTTTGCTTTTTCCAGTGCTTCATCATTAATGTCGTAAGACGAAACCTCAAATCCCATAAAGGCAGTTTGAAAAGCGATTTGACTTCCCAATACCCCAGTTCCTGCCACGGTAACGTTTTTAATTTCCATAGTGCTCTTATTTAGTTATTATTATCTTTTCCCAAATTTACTAAATTTACTTCGGAAGCACTTGTTCTTTGCAATAATCATTGTAGGCTCTGTTTTCGGTTGTGGGTTGTGGGTTGTGGGTTGTGGGGTAAAAAACATAAAATGAAAACGCCTCAATTCCACCTTTAGGGGGCCAG
>CAZMDY010000180.1:0-3529 GCA_964565295.1 uncultured Aequorivita sp.
GTGTTTTTGATATCGAAGACCACTTCCAGTTCCTGACCTCGGAGAATTGGATAGTAGTGCCTGTTGTTGTCAACGATTTCCAAGGTCGTAACTTGGTCACGAATTTGAGCACATCCCATAAAAAAAAGGGTGATGAACACGCAGAAAAGATAGAGGGTTGCTCTGGTATTATAAGATCCTGATTTCATCTATAGCTATTTTACTTCTCACTTTATCTTGAGCCTTAAAAGCGAGAATAATTTTGTCTTCTTTTTCTGTATAAATATCAAATTCGATCTGAATTAAGTTTTCGTACTCTTTAGTTTTAAAATCAACATCTAAAGTTACATCATTTATCTGAATACTAATGTCTTCGGGTGGATAAAATTGATGGCGTCCATTGTCTATAAACCGAAGTTGTACCGTTTGTTTTCCTTGTTTTGGTGCTTGAAACTGAAATTGAATGTTTTTGTCCGTGATAAACCATCCCATGTGATAATCCGAGGGAAATCCCGGAATGGCATCTGTTAATTTTAAAATCTGATCTTGATGATCAATTGAATTGCTTTGAATGGTTTTGTTAAGAAGCTGATTTTCCAAATTTTCGGTTTTCAGAATGTATTTCCAATCTGAAATATAAGTGTTTAAATAACCGTTTTCTTCTCGATATCGATTCAGGTTATCTGTTTCCCGAAACAACTTTAAATTTTCGATTGTATTGTAAGTATGCTTTTTGGGAATCAACCGGGCTTTTTCCAAAGAAACAAATCCATTGGCTCTGGATTGCTCTTCATAAGCAATTTGAAGCTTTGTGAAATTCATTGCTACCCATAATTTTTTCAGGTCTTCGTTGTTCAAGTTTTTAGAACGCATTAAGACTTTGAAATCATCATAAAACTTTAAAAATGATTCCTTGTCAAAATAGGAATTGAGGTTTTCTTTCATTCCGCCATACATATTGAACGAAGCATTTGTGACACTAAAATCTTTTTCCAATTGGATATAATAATTGCTTAGAAGTTGATGAAATTCTGGATAAAATTTTTTGAAATACGCCCGAATGAAATGGTCGATGTCCACATTGTTCGTTTGCATCAACATACTGGAAATATAGGTTTTCAAATCTTCAAAAGAAGCATAGTCATAACCGCTTCCATTAAAAAAAACACCTTTTATACCTTCTTCTTTGAAAAATAAAAGTCTTTTTTGAAGGCTATACAAAAAAGGGGCGGGGGTGAGGTAATCGTCAAAATTGGCCGCATAGTCCCACGCGTAAACGTGTGGCGTCAAGTTTTTCCAATTCGCCAAGTCGACGAGGAAATTTTGGGTGGTTTTCTGTGTTTTGCTCAACCCGGTTCCTTGTGGAAGATCAATAGTGCTTAAAAATACACCGGTATTATTAGGAAGTGCGGATTCGGGAAGTTCTTTGGTGGTGCGGTAGGAGGAGGTGAAAAATAAATGATTTGGAAATTGTGTGGCAAGCTTTGAAATAAATCCTGAAATGGCGGGCGTGGCGTTTTTATTGGAATTTCCTATTGCATCACAATTTGGGCAACAACACACCAGATCATTATCTTCTGGCATTATTACAAATCGGAATGTTTTTTCATCGCCATTTCCATAGTTTTCGACAATGAAATCTGTCACTTGTCCGTAAAGGAGCTCGGAGGTAAAACAAAATTGGTTTTCGGTTTTCTTTCCATTTATTTCGGCGAATATTTCGGGCGCACTGTTTGTTATCTTCGAAAGGTTATGGCCCCATAAACCCCAATGGGAATCGACCGAATTGGTTCCAAAGATTTCGGTATTCCCGGCTTTTAGGTTTGTCGGAAAAAGTGGCTCCCTATATTCAAAATCGAAGGAATTGCAATGCGTAATAAAATTAATGTAGGAAGGAGGCAAGTCGGAAGCCGATACTCTGGTATCATTCTGTGATAATGCCTCAATAAACTGATAGACCAGCCATTTTCCGTTTTCCAGATTATTGGCCTCGAGAATCAACTTATTTGCCGAATGTTTTATACAATAGGTATGGGAAAGTGTAGTATTAATAATAAATTCAAGTGTTTTATGGCCTTTTTTTCCCAGCTCTGGATTTGTTATGAAAACGTTTGAACGGCTTCTTGATTTCAATTCATTGACGGCAAATTCGTACAATTCACGATTCGTCCCGTCTGTTTCAGAAATGAAATATTCCGTACTTTTCAAGGCTGGATTTTGTGCCATGGCTCTATTAGGAGCCATGTTAAGAACAAAAATCAAAATTATGTATCTAAAAGGCGACATTCACATTCAAATATAGATTATATAGGTTTCGATATTGCTCTGGTTCTGTTGGGAAATTGTACCACGTTCCCAATACGCCTACCGTAATGGTCTTATAGATCAAATGGGAAAACCCTGCGCCCACCATAGTATTAAGGTCTGAAAATCGGTCGTATAGTTGATAATTTATCAAATCGACTTCGGGCGAGGTCCCTGCCCCTGCCATGGCGGTTATATACGATTTGGGAGAAAAAACATAATGTCGGGCATTCAAGTGGGCATTATAAAACCAAGAGTTGTCAAGCAGAAAATTGTTGAAACGGAAGTTTAACCGAAAGTTCTCCCACTCTTTGGTAGCACCGACAACCAGATTGTACATTTTATTGTCATTGAGGTTTGCGGTCGAAAATGTGGTGTCTAATTCTCTGTATCCCAAGCCCAGTTCTAATTCGGTATTATGGAGTGATTCAAAATATCGATAAACGGATGCGTTGGCTGCGAGTTTGGAGAAAAATTGATTGGCCCAAGCCAGATCTATGCTGGTAGCGGTTTTTTTGTCCCAAGTTCGGGACCATGCTGCTTGTACTTGAAAACCTTTACCTGTTTCACGACCTGCATAGTGCACTCGTCCAGTAAAAATATCATTGTTGGAAAACCGTGAATATTCCGCTGATGAAATGGTAGTTATCGCAGGATTGTCGCCAAATCGACTTCGAAGATGGTAAATGCCGAATTCGTTTTTTTTCTGTTTAAATTCCAGATAGTCCAAATAGCTATAAAATCTTTTGGCTTCTCGTGGGTAAGGCTCATAAAATGATTGATAATAATATGCTGAATCATACTGCTTCAGTTTTTCAAAAGCGATTCCCTTCGCATATTTAAGCGATTTATTATCAGGGGAATAGGCCAAAGCTTCATTCAGCCTGTCTAAGGCTTCCTGGTTTTTGTCCTGTTTGATCAGACTAAGGCTATAACTTTCCGCGATTTCTGAATTTACGTTGATCAACTCCGGATGATAGGGATTTTTTTTGATCTCCTCGTTGAGCATGTTTGAGACTTTTTCCAATTGAGCGTCGTCTTGTTTTTGCAGTTCTGCAAACTTCACAAGAAAGAACATATCATCAGGATGAGTTTCCCTTCCTCGAAGAACATAAGAATGGACATTCCCTTTTTTTAAATGAAAAGAAAGATTAACGGCATGTCGAAGAGCGAGGTTATTCTCTGGATCGTGTTCCAACCAGCGGTTTGTATACATAAAAGCATCGTCGTAATTATAATTCTCCAT
>CAZMDY010000181.1:0-3488 GCA_964565295.1 uncultured Aequorivita sp.
ATTCGGAAGAGATTATAGAAATTCCGTGCTCCATTAAATAAGAACCCAAAAAAATACCATCCGCTTTTTTTCGGGTAAGAATGCAGATGTCATTAGGTGCATATCCTTTTTCAATTACCTCCAAAATAGTGTGAAGGACTTTTTCTGAATAGACTTCCAGATTTATAGATTTGATTTGGCTCTCAATAAATTCCAATTTGACATAACCTTCTTTTTTTGCGTTGAAAAACTGTTTGTTTCCCAATAAATAAAGATCCTGATGCTCTATCTTGGCAAAAAACTTTGAAATAAAGGTAAAAAATTGATTGTTGAAATTGATTATTTCCTCGTGGCTTCGATAGTTTGTGTCCAAGGTCAGGACTTCTTTTCCTCGCGATGCAAAAGGGTTCTCCTTGTTATAAAGCTCCATAAACTGTTCTGGAAGTCCGCCGCGCCAACGATAGATCGATTGTTTGGCATCGCCTACCAACAGGAGGCTGCCGGAAATGCCGTGTGTGCTTTGAGCAAGAGCATTGTCTATCAAAGGCAGCAGGTTTTGCCACTGCATTTTGGAAGTGTCCTGGAATTCATCAATGAAAAAATGTCGGTATTTTTCGCCAAGTCTTTCATATATAAATGGAGCAGGTTGATTTTTTATTTCTTTGTTAATAAGTAAGTTAAACTCCGAAATTGGAAGAATATTTTGATCATTCTTGATATTTTCAATTTCTCGGATCACAAGATTTATCACCGAAAGCGGCGTAAGATTTTTTAATATATTCTCGATAAGGAGAAGTAGATGGATCCGATTTTTGGTTTCGTGAAAGTTGGTTGTGAATAACGGTACCAGACTATCAATAATATCTCCTATTGCAGAAGAAACTCGTTTGGGATACAAAGGTTGTTCGCCAAGGGTTTCCTGCCATTTTAAATTAAAACTGACACCGAAATTTCCTTGCGATAGATTTTTGAAATGGTTTGGGAGATACCTTCTATTAAAATCTGTTTCCTCTAAACCCTTATCCGAGATTGCGCTGAGGGTTTGGGTTGCGATTTCGGTAATTTCTGAGGCAAGCTCATTTCGCTTCCGAAGTAATTTCAACTTAAACCGGGAAAAATCCTCAATGGATTTACCCTTTAACAATAAAACCTGATCAGAAATATTTTCATTATAGATAAGTTTTGAGGTCTGTACGATGTCCCGCGCAATATCCCACGATTTGTCATCGTCTGCTTTTTCCAAGGCAAAATCCAGTAATATACTTGTTATTTTTGCATCTTCCCCAGTTTTACTTAAAAGCAAATCCACAGCTTCCTGTAGGAGCAGATCTATGTCTAAAGTTACTTCAAAGTTTTGGGAAAGTTTCAAGTCTCTGGCAAAAGTCCGGATCAGCCGATGGTTAAACCGATCGATGGTCTCCACGCTAAAAGCCCCGTAATGGTGAAGCAAATGACGCAATATTTTTTTTGATCTATTTTGGATTTCCTTCAAATCTATTCCAGTTTCATCGGAAATCTGTATCATCATAGGATTTGGATTGATGTCGCTACCCACTTCGCTGAATTGTATCAATGTTTCCACAATACGCTGTTTCATTTCCGCTACTGCCTTGTTGGTAAACGTTATGGCAAGTAGATGTTGATAATAGCTATCATGCTCCGATTCAAAAACTTTTTTAAGGTATTCCTTTACTAAGGAAAAAGTTTTTCCACTTCCGGCCGATGCGTTATAGATCAAAAATGAGGGCTGTAATTCCAAGAATATATTTTTTCACTAAAATACTATAATTTGCGGCTTTTTTAGGTCAAACAAAAGATAAAGGATCAAAATCTTATAAAAGCTATAACAGTTTAGAATTAAGATATTGTGTAGCTTTGTGAATCTGAGTATTAATTAATTAAAATCCATATTACTATGTCATTCGAACTACCAAAATTGCCCTATTCCGCTGATGCCTTGGAGCCGCACATTGATGCGCAGACCATGGAAATCCATCACGGAAAACACCACAAAGGCTACACCGACAATTTAAACAACGCCATAAAAGGAACCGATAAAGAAGGAAAATCCATTGAAGAGATCCTGAAAAATCTGGATATGGACAACAAGGCGGTCCGCAACAATGGAGGCGGATATTTTAACCACAATCTTTTCTGGAAAGTGATGTCCCCAAATGGTGGAGGAAAACCAAGTGGAGAGCTTGCAGATGCAATCAACGAAGCATTTGGCAGTTTTGAAGCATTTCAGGAAAAATTCTCCAATGCGGCCAAAACCCAATTCGGCTCGGGCTGGGCATGGCTTGCTGTCAAAAAGGGAGGACAGGTTGAAGTTTGCTCAACCCCAAACCAAGATAACCCATTAATGCCGAACACAGGGTGCAATGGACACCCTATTTTAGGCCTAGACGTTTGGGAACATGCTTACTATCTAAAATATCAAAACAAACGGCCCGACTATGTTTCCGCATTTTGGAACGTAGTGAACTGGGATGAAGTTTCTTCAAACTATTCCAAACATAAATAGACCACATATCCAACCCTTTTAAACTATCCGCCAAAAATACGTTGGCGGATTTTTTTTGTTTTATCAAACGTACCGAGAAAAGACGTTATATATTTGGCTAAAATCAGCGTAATGGCATTAGGCTACATAGGGTCCAAACAAAAACTTTCCAAATTTATTTTTGATACCGTTGTGCAAACGTGTGGAAACAATCTTTCCAACAAAATATTTTGTGATCTTTTTGCCGGAACGGGAATTGTGGGCCGAACCTTCAAACCCCACGTAAATCAAGTTATTTCCAATGATGTAGAATACTACAGCTTTGTAGTGAATCGAAACTATATTGGCAATACGAGCCCATTTGAAAAGGAAAAATACTTAGAACAATTGAATTTGCTAAAAGGAACGGAAGGATTCATTTTCCAGAATTATTCCCACAGCGGAAATGCCGGCAGAAATTATTTCACTGCGGAAAACGGAAAGAAAATCGATGCAGCCCGGTTACAAATTGAAGCGTGGGAAAAAACAAAAACCATTTCTGGGGACCAGTATTTTTTCCTACTTGCCTCACTTTTGGAGAGCGCAGATAAAGTGGCCAACACAGCTTCGGTTTATGGCGCATACCTAAAACACACAAAGGCTTCGGCAGCAAAAAAATTAATCATTAAACCTGCAACTTTTCAGCCCACCACAAACGAGCACTTAGTTTTTCAACAGGATTCAAACATCCTTATAAAAGAAATTTCTGGGGACATTCTCTATTTGGATCCTCCCTACAATGCTCGGCAGTATGGCGCGAACTATCATTTGCTCAATACTATTGCAAAATATGATACCTTTGTGCCAAAGGGAGTAACTGGCCTTCGCGAATATTATAAAAGTCATTGGTGCAAATCGGGGGAAGTCCTGCAAACCTTTGAGGAATTGATTGAAAGTGCACAGTTTCCCTATATTTTCCTGAGCTATAACAACGAGGGTCTTATGAGTCAAAAACAGGTGCAGACCC
>CAZMDY010000182.1:0-3483 GCA_964565295.1 uncultured Aequorivita sp.
GGCGGGAGTTAATAGCGGTAAAGTGCTTTTTGTGAATGAGTGCCACGAATTTACAATGTTTTATTTTAAAGAACGAAGTATTGAGTCATTGGGACCATTTATTCAACCACCAGTTTATTCTTTCGGGCTGAGAACGGGGTAGCAGCAAGGCCAAAGGATGTGTAGTGGGATTTAGGTCTTCAACGCCTAACAGACAGAGTAACTATGGAGTAACTATGGAGTATACTCCACATAAAGACAACATAGAGTCAACATAGAGTCCACATACAGTCGGTATAGATGGTTTTGGAATAATTGAAAAAAGCCAGGATTGACGGGAAAGAAATTGGCTTAGGTTATACTCATGCAATATAACTCTTAATCGGTTGGAAAACAAATAATGGGCTTTGTTTTTTAGAAATTCCTTCGGATTTATGCAATCAATTTTTTTGTGTGTTTTCGGATTGCTCGGAGATTTCCTGAGTAATGCGGACCTTGGAAAGGAGTGTCGCAAGCATCTTGAATATACTGGTTGGAGAATTAAACGAAACTGCGGGATAGTCCAATGCCCTGGGACTCCGAGTTAATTTTTAGGAATGATTAACTGGTTTTAGCAATTTGTTAAAGTAATGTGAATATTTTATATATATTTGAACTCATAACTTTATAAAATTCACACCTATGAAACGAAATAATCTGCCCAAACTGCAAAAAAGCCTTCAAAGTAGATGAAGCCGAATTTGCCAATATCCTTAAGCAGGTGCGCGACCATCAATTTGAAGAGGAGCTAAACAATAGGCATAGCCTTGCGGAGCGGGAAAAGGAAAGTGCCGTAAAGCTTGCGAAGGCCAACCTGGGAAATTCATTGAAGGAGCAACTTGCCGAAATAAATATTGAGCTAACTTTGTAAAAGGCAAATGTAACAAATAGGGTCAGCAACTAAACCGATTCTACTGTGAGGGTGGATTTTCTAATGAAAAATATAAAGCGATAAATTAAAATCACAAATGAATAAATTAAATTATGGCCAGATTTTTAAAAGGGAACGAATTAAATGCCGAGATTGAAAAAATATTTGATACGGCTCAGGGGGAAATTGTGTTGATTTCTCCTTATATAAAACTTCATGATAGATATAAAGCTTCACTCCTTACAAAACTTGAAGATAATAGGATAAGAATAACTGTGGTATTTGGAAAGAATGAAGATGATATGTCCAAAAGCATGAAGCAGGAAGATTTCGATTTCTTTAAACAATTTCCCAATATTGAAATTCGGCACGAAAAAAGACTTCACGCAAAGTATTATGCCAATGAGCGAAAAGCTATATTGACCTCCATGAACCTTTACGGTTTTTCACAAAATAATAATATAGAAGCGGGAGTTTTAATGGAAAAAAAATCCATAGCGAGTTTTACGGGAGAGAACTTAGAACAAGAAGCTTGGCAATATTTCACTGCTGTTATGCAACAGGCAGAGCTGCTTTTTAATAAGCAACCTATTTACCGCAAGAATATTATTGGTATTGGTAAATACGTAGAATCAGAAATAATAGTAGATAAACTTTCGGATTTTTTTAAAACCAAAAACAGTAACGAAGGATTTAAAAAGAGTCCTCCCAAAAAAGACTATATATCTATTAAAGCGGCATCAACAGGTACTGGATATTGTATTAGAACCGGTAGGGAAATACCTTTTGATATTAAAAAACCAATGGAAGTTGGAGCTTTTAAATTATGGAACAAATATAAAAATCCAGATTTCCCTGAAAGGTATTGTCATTTTTCCGGGGAATTATCTCACGGGGAAACTTCAGTAAATAAACCCATATTGAATAAAAATTGGAAGGGAGCGAAGGCAAAGTGGAATCTTTAAATTCCAGTACCAAATTTTAAACTTTAATGTCACCTTTTCGAAAAATTTCCGTTCACGAACACGATTCCGGATCTTTTAAAATAAAATTAATTACCTATCTCTGCAGCTATATTGCGTAATAAACCTTCTTGTGCATAAGGATTTCGCGTTTGTTCCTTGACCTTCTTAATAATTACGATCTTGCGGAGGCGGATATCCCCGTTATTGAGAAACTAAAAACGATTTTATGATTGAAGGTATTTATGAGCAGTTGGTAACGAAATTGGTTGCGGCAAAACTCAATGAGCTTGTTTTTGGCCATTACTACATCTAGGAATCTGCTTTCGATAAGAAGAGGCTGCACGGAAGGACGAAAATAAATCTAGGTTTGCTATTATTGGATATGAAAATAAATTAAAATTCTTCAGGTTGGTATTCTCCTATTACCATTACCAAAATCCAATATATTACACCTTTATAAAATACAGGGATATTCTCTGGGATAAAGATGGTTTGATTCATATATAGATAACTTGATGGTGGGAACAATTTATTTTGTTGGCCAAAACTCATCCTATTAGATTATATTTGGTTTTCACTTCAATTATAAATCCTTTCCTATTAATGCTTAATTATTACTACAAGAGCAGTATTTCAACATTTGTAAAAAAAAGTACCGAGGAAATAATCGGCTCTATCACAATCGCAAATCAATTTGATTCAACTCGAAATCAAAACAGCTCTTGGGAATTACAAATACCAATTCTAAAAGAAGCATTATTAGGAAATGAGGGAACAATATTTTTTGAATTCTCAATTCCTAGAATGGGTAAACGGGTTGATGCAATTGTTATAATTAAAAACATTGTATATGTAATCGAATTTAAAGTTGGCGAGCAGCATTATCACCAATTTAATATTGACCAAGTTTGGGATTATGCTTTGGATTTAAAGAACTTCCACCTTCCTAGTCATCATGCATTATTAATACCAATATTAATTTGCACTGAAGCAAAATATTCATTTTTAGATATCATCACAACATCCCATAATGATAATTTGACTATTCCTTTACGGGTTAATAAATTTGATTTCAAAATTGTGATTGAGCAGTCAACTGCTTTTTTCAAGGAAAACAAAGCTATAAATGGGGATAATTTTTCAGAAGGAAGCTATTCACCAACCCCAACTATTATAGAAGCGGCAATTTCTTTATATCATAACCACACAGTGGATGAAATAACTCGAAGCGATGCCGAAGCGAAAAATTTAACTGCAACAACCTCATCAATAGCAGATATTATTCAACAGGCAAAAACAGAGCACAGAAAAATAATCTGCTTTGTAACTGGAGTTCCAGGGGCAGGAAAGACGTTGGTAGGTCTAAAAGTTGCTACTTCACACTTGGACAAATCCAAAGGAGATTCCAGTGTTTATCTATCGGGAAATGCACCATTAGTAGCAATACTGCAAGAGGCTTTGGCAAGAGACCAAGTAGAAAATGAAAAGGAGCGTGGAAATAAAATAACTAAAGGAAAAGCAAGAGCTAGTGTTAAAACCTTTATCCAAATAATCCATCACTATCGAGATGCTTATTTAACAGATAAAAAAGCACCTTATGATCACGTAGCTATTTTCGATGAGGCTCAA
>CAZMDY010000183.1:0-3434 GCA_964565295.1 uncultured Aequorivita sp.
CGGAAAAGTACTGAACAACAAGGTCAGGGGAGAGGCCATAACGGAATTCAACTCCGGGAATGCAGTCCACCTGTGGCATTGTAAGAACGTAATTGTGGATGGGAATGACGTACAAAACGTCCGCGATGGAATTTACCTGGAATTCTCCGATAACATTACCATTACCAACAATTTCAGCAAAAACAATGTGCGTTACGGACTCCATTTTATGTTCAGCAACAATAACCATGTTAGCGATAATGTATTTGAATCCAATGGAGCTGGAATCGCGTTGATGTTCTCAAAGGTGATGCAGGTTGAAAACAATATAATCAGAAAAAATTGGGGAACAGCAGCCTATGGATTGCTGCTGAAGGAAGTAAATGACGTCAATATCAAAAACAATGTGTTTTTGGAAAACACAGTGGCCATCACTGTAGAGGGAAGCAACCGCTTAGTGTATTCCAACAACGATTTCACCAGCAACGGTTATGCCCTTAGAGTTAAGGGTGCTTGTTATGAAAACGAGATTATCAATAACAACTTCCTTTACAATTCCTTCGACATTTCCTATAACGGAAGGATAAATGACAATAAATTCGACAATAATTATTGGAGCAATTATACAGGATACGACCTTGACAAAAACGGAATTGGCGATGTGGCATATCGTCCCGTGAAATTATTCTCATACATTGTGAACCGCACCCCGGAAACGATTATTCTGTTGCGAAGTATGTTTATAGACATTATTGACTTCTCAGAAAAAGTATCTCCCGTGTTTACTCCAGACGATTTGTTGGATGAAAATCCAAGAATGAAACCTATAGACCATGATAGAAATTAAAGACCTACATAAAAAATTCGGAAAGAACGAAGTGCTCAAGGGCATCGATCTTTCAATTGGGGAAGGCGGAATCTTCTCCATCCTCGGCCCAAATGGATCGGGAAAAACCACTCTCATTAAATGTATTTTGGGAATGGTGATCCCAGATTCCGGCGAGATTTCCATTGATGGTGTTCCGCTGAAAAACAACTATAAATATCGGGAGACCATAGATTATCTCCCTCAAATCGCCAATTTTCCGGGAAACCTGAAAGTGAGCGAATTGATAAATATGATCAAGGATTTAAGGAATTCCAAAAACAACAACGAAGAGGAGCTGATCGAACTTTTTAAATTGCAGCCTTACCTAAATAAGCGGTTGGTAAACCTTTCCGGGGGAACAAAACAGAAAGTAAATCTGGTGCTCACCTTTATGTTTGACAGTCCGTTGATCATTCTCGATGAACCCACCAGCGGTCTGGATCCAATTTCTCTATTGAGATTAAAAAAGTTGATATTTGCCGAAAGGGAAAAGGGAAAAACGCTGCTTGTTACCTCACACATTTTGAGTTTCGTGGAAGAAGTGGCCGATGAGATTGTTTTTCTTTTGGAAGGGAAAATTTATTTTAAGGGCACCATTCCCGAACTGAAATCCAAGACCGATCAACCCGATTTTGAACACGCCATAGCGTCAATTTTATCCTCTAGTTATGCTTAAGATATTAAAATACAGTTTTTACGATTTAATGCGAAGCCGTTGGAGCTACGTATATTTCATGTTTTATCTGCTCCTCGGGGTCGTTCTCTTATTTCTGAACAATGATCTTTCCAAGGCCGTTATTACGTTGATGAACGTCATCATCATCCTCGTGCCGCTTATAGGAACTATATTCGGGGTAATGTACTATTACAACTCCCGCGAATTTACCGAACTACTTTTGGCGCAGCCCATAAAACGCAGTTCCATCTTTTTGGGCCAATATTTCGGGGTCGCCACCTCCTTGGCTATGAGCCTGATCGTGGGATTGGGTCTGCCGTTTATTTTCTATGGAATTTTCAACAGCAATGCTATATGGGATTTCTCCTTATTATTGATAACTGGGGCCTTTCTCACATTCATCTTTACAGCTCTGGCCTTTGTTATTGCACTTTCCAACGAGAACAGAATCAAGGGTTTTGGATATGCCATTTTGCTGTGGTTGTTTATGGCCGTAATTTATGATGGTCTCTTTTTAATGTCGCTCCTTTATTTTCAGGAGTATCCCCTTGATAAATTTTCCCTCTTCGCAACCGTTTTAAATCCAGTGGACCTATCCCGGGTCCTGATTTTATTGAAACTTGATATTTCCGCATTATTGGGATATACCGGGGCGGTCTTCCAAAAATTCTTTGGCACCAATTTCGGGGTGATTCTATCGTCCTTTATGTTGGTTTTATGGGTCGCGGTACCAACGCTCTGTATTTGGAGAATTGCGAAGAAGAAGGATTTTTAAATAGAATTTTATTGTGATTTAAAGAGCCGTTTCATTTTATTTGGAACGGCTTTTTATGTTTCCCTGCGTTCTTTGCATCTTTGTGGAAAATAGTACAGCAAAGGCGCAAAGGGTGCAAAGTTTCTTTTATCTTAGAATGGTCGCGATACCAACGCTCTGAAAATCCACTAAGAATTTTGTTGAAAACCAATAAATGTCCTAATGTGATATTGGTCATAATATAAACACATTATATTTTCCACTTTTACAGCTTCAACTGAAATTCTTTTCAATGCAAATTCAAAGCCCACATTCCTTCCACATTCCCGTTATGGGAATTGCCTATACTATCGATTCCCCCATAAAAGTCGCACACTTTGGCATCAACTCCGTGGTCTCTATCATCGAGGACAACTTGATTGAGGTAATGCGAAAATATTACTACCAACAAATTGATGAAACCTATGTTCCTATTGCTTCAAAGGATGTGGATTCTCGGGCACAGCGCATAACAGACTATCTCAATTTGATGCAACGGATTGTAACTTCCAAAATGGAAAAACTAAAATCAGCGGCTTTCGAATCGGGATCGGAAATTGTCAAATATTTTGAAATGCTTCCGGACAGCAGTGAGCTTAAACTGAAATATTTGGAATGGTTCTCTCTTTCAAATTCTTCAGAAAAGGAAAAAGCGGAAGGCTTGTTGCGCAAAAGTCTTGTGCCGGGCGCCATAGAGGTCAATATTATGACCAAAGTGGATAAGGACCAATTGGATAAAAACAAACAACCCATTGAAAACGGTTCCGATGCAGTGACTGCCCTAAAGGGCTATGCCGACTGTGATCTGACCAACTCTTCAGTAGTCCTTTCCGCAGGAATGAATCCGCGGCTTTATAATTATATGGAAGGCTTTTCAGCCTTTGATGCTTATGAATGGGGAGCCTTTCATAAAAAGATAATCATAAAGGTGAGCGATTATCGTTCGGCCTTGATCCAGGGAAAATATTTGGCAAAAAAGGGAATTTGGGTAAGTGAATTCAGAATTGAATCTGGTTTAAATTGTGGCGGACACGTTTTTGCTACCCAAGGTTTGTTGATGGGACCAATTCTTCAGGAATTTAAGGAGAAAAAACAAGAATTGGAGAACAGTCTCTTTG
>CAZMDY010000184.1:0-3418 GCA_964565295.1 uncultured Aequorivita sp.
CCGAGCGGCCAAAGTATTTTTGTATCTTTGCATTAACAAAAACAGAATATTTTATTAAGTTATGAGAAAAATTACATTATTACTTTCGTTATTTATCGTTTCATTCGCCTTTGGCCAGGGAATGGAAGATTTTGATAATCTAGGCCTTCAGAGCACCCATTACGAGGATGGTTCTTTTGTTGGAAACAATGGCGTTGTCTGGAATTTTATCCACGTTCGAAACGAGGGGGATTTTCCGATTGATGGCGCAGGAATCATGTTCCGAAGAGCAGATGAACCGAGCAGCCTTAGTGCTACAATCCAAGGTGGTATCGGAAACTTTTCAGTGGATACGCGGAAAGCTTTTACAGGAAACAGCGAAAGACGTTTAACGTTGCTTATCAACAATAACGTAATAGCAGAATTTACGCATCAGTTTGGCGAAGGAGAAGACGATACTGTGGTGCCTTTTGAGGTAGAGAACATCGATGTTTCAGGTGAGTTTACTTTGGAAATCCGCGTTGGTGGTGCCGATCTTGGAAACAGACAGATAATTTTGGACAATCTTACTTGGACTGGTCATGCACTTTCTATTCATGACAACACGAAGCAAGCTGTATCTATGTTCCCGAACCCAGCTGAAAACATTGTCACAATCCAGACAAAAAACAACGAAATGCCCAGTATAGCCGTTTTTGACGTACTAGGAAAACAAGTGCTTACCCAAACCGGGAATACTTTTAATGTTAACACATTGAAGTCTGGCGTTTATATGGTACAAGTAACCACAAACAGTGGCGTTTCCGTTCAGAAATTAGTAGTGAGATAAGATAAAATTCACCAAAAAAAATCTTATAAAAAAGTCTCTTTCCATTTGGGAAAGAGGCTTTTTTTATGCGATAACCAATCAATCATCTATCCTTATTTCTTATAAGATATACTTCTCAGCTGTTCCGGCCATTCTTGCTCGGATTAATTTTACTTCACCCAATGGGGAGTAAAAAGCGAAATTTAAGAGGAAGCACTTGCGGTCGATACAGAATTATTTATTTTTCTCACTAAGCCTTGCAACACATTCCCCGGCCCAACTTCTATAAATTCAGTGGCACCGTCCTTAATCATATTTTGGATGCTTTGCGTCCATTTTACCGGTGCTGTCAATTGTAACATCAAATTCTTTTTGATTTCCGAAGGATCCGTTATCGCAAAGGTTGAAACATTTTGATAAATTGGACAAGCTGGCGCAGTAAATTGCGTTGCTTCAATAGCTGCGGCCAATTCTTCCCTGGCTGGCTCCATCATCGGGCTGTGAAACGCACCTCCAACAGGTAAAATCAAAGCTCTTTTTGCCCCTGCTTCTTTTAGTGATTCGCATGCTTTTCCCACGGCCCCGACTTCCCCAGAAATAACCAGTTGACCAGGACAGTTATAGTTTGCTGCAACCACAATTCCGGGTGTATTGGCACAAATTTCTTCTACCAATTGATCATCCAATCCGAGGACTGCCGCCATTGTTGAAGGAGCCAGTTCGCATGCTCGTTGCATTGCCAAGGCACGTTTGTAAACCAGCTGAAGACCATCACCAAAAGCAAGGGTCCTATTTGCTACCAAAGCAGAAATCTCTCCGAGGGAATGGCCTGCAACCATATCGGGCTGGAAAGATTTACCCATAACTTCGGCCAAAATAGTAGAATGAAGAAATATGGCCGGCTGTGTTACTTTGGTTTGTTTTAATTCCTCAGCAGTTCCTTCAAACATTATTTTAGTAATATCAAAGCCCAAAATATCATTCGCATGATTGAACAAATCTTTTGCTCTCTGCGAATTTCGGTAAAGTTCCTTGCCCATTCCTGAAAATTGGGCGCCTTGGCCAGGGAAAATATATGCTTTCATAGTTTCACTTTTAATTTATTGTACGATCAATTATTCAAATTTATATATTTCAGATCCTCACGTTTTTAAAACAGCAAATGCAAAAAAATACCTTTTCCCTGTTATTCAAGAACGGATAAATATTGCAGAAAATCGGGCGGTAAAAATAGAGATAAAAAATCCCCTTTGCTAATCAAAACAAAAGGGAATTCAGTTGAAAGGCAGGGGTACTATAAATCCATTTTACCTGACGTTCCGAGGTTTTGATCACTCCCGGTAATGGCGGCAATTCCCATTTTAAACAGGTTCACCACCTTATTCCCGTCTGCGCTCCAATAAGCTGCTTGCTCTGGCGTGAATTTAATAGCTCTTAGATTGGGATCACCCTCACCTTCATAGTATGCATTGTCAGTTTTATCGTATAGGGAAGATATGGCATCACGATCATTCAGAATTTCGGCAGTCCCATATACGCTCAGAAAATCGGAGCTCCCTTTTGAATAAATCAGTTGACAACTGTTATCTTGAAGGAGGTTATGGCAATGATCGGTATTCTTACTGCTTAAAAACCACAAATTCCCTGATTCATCCACTCTTTTTGTAAACATCGGAACTATGTCAATAGGCTTATTGGATAAGTTTGTGGCAAACATGGTGATTTTAATGTTGTCAACCATTTCCCTGAATTTTTTCCTTGCTTCTGTTTGGTTTAAATTTTCTTTGCTCATAATTCATTTATTTACGCTAAAAATAAAAACTAATAATCAGCAAATCCCCCAAATCTTTGCCAAAACAAATATATTGTTTGTTAAGAAAATTTGGAAAGTATCGTCTTTACGGATGCCAGATATCCTTTTCCGAATAAATTCAGATGAACCAACAAATAATAAAGTTGCCATAATTGAATCCTGTTTCTCCAACCTTCTTTAAGCGGAAAAACAGAGTGATAATGCTGGAAAACCTCATCTGGGAACCCATTAAAAAGTTTCATCATTGCCAAATCCATTTCCCTTGGAGCAAAGGCAACGGCGGGATCTATCAACACTGGTCTTCCGTCAATCGAGATTAGATAATTTCCATGCCACAGATCGCCGTGGATTAATCCTGGAAGTTCGTTGGGAATTTCTGCGGCAATGTTCTTAAAGCTACTTTCCAAATCCCCGAAGCGGAAACCATTGTTATACGCCATTTGAAATTGAGGATCCAACCGTTGGGAAATATAGAATTCTGCGGCGCTTTGGCAGGTTGCGTTTGGTTGTGGCAAACTACCGATATAATTGTTGTGGTCCAAACCAAAATCATCTTGTGTATTCTGGTGCAACAATGCGAGGTTTTCAGCAAATATCTTCCAGAAATCAGACCTGGGGGATCCTTCGGGAATAAATTCCATCAACAAATAAGAAGCCGTTCGGATGGTGTTGGCGCTGATCACTTTGGGAATTCTGAAGCTTTCTGAATTTTTTAAAAGCAAAAGACCTTTTGCCTCGGCGATAAACATTTCGGGAAATTCAGAAGCATTATTCAGTTTTATAACGTAATCACCTTCCTTGCATTTTAAACGATAAAC
>CAZMDY010000185.1:0-3403 GCA_964565295.1 uncultured Aequorivita sp.
AAATCGCAATTTTTATTATCGGTGCCGAAATACTACTTTTATAGTCCTTGGAAGCAATGATGCGCCGAGCGATGAAAAATTCGTAATTCACTGGGTACTTATGAGATTAACTTTTTTCAAAAATACGGTTTTATTGGTTGTTCTGTTTGCCTTTTCCTGCGGAAATTCCAATGGGAAGGAAGAGAAGAGAGTAGAGAGTAGAGGACAGAGAGTAGAGAGTAGAGAACAGCGAGCTGCGATAAAAGAGACTCAGGACTTGGGGCTAAGGACGCTGGATGGAAGAATTATTGTTGGGGCGGAGCGATTTCAGCTATATTCGGAATTATTGAAGGGTAAAAATGCGGGCGTTGTTGCAAACCAGACTTCCTTTTTGGAAAAGGAACAACAGCATCTTGTTGATTTTCTGATCTCAAAAGGGGTTTCGGTGAAAAAAGTTTTTGCGCCCGAACACGGCTTCCGTGGAACCGCCGATGCGGGCGAACATGTGAAGGACGGGATAGACTCAAAAACGGGCATTCCTTTGATTTCCTTGTACGGTAGCAATAAAAAACCAACGCAGGGACAGTTGAAAGGCATTGATGTTTTGATTTTTGACATTCAAGATGTGGGCGCGCGATTTTACACATATATTTCGACTCTTCATTATGTAATGGAAGCTTGCGCCGAATCGGGAATACCCGTAATCGTTCTGGACCGCCCAAATCCGAACGGACATTATATAGATGGGCCTATTTTGGAAAAGGAACATCAAAGTTTTGTGGGAATGCACCCTATTCCGATAGTTCACGGAATGACTATGGGCGAATATGCAAAAATGATAAATGGTGAGGGTTGGCTCGAAAATAAAATCCAATGTGAGCTGACAGTGATCCCGATGGAAAACTACGATCATAAAAAAGAATATTCCCTGCCGATAAAACCTTCTCCAAACCTTCCGAATGATAAGGCCATCAATCTTTACCCCAGTCTTTGTTTTTTTGAAGGGACGCTTTTGAGTGAAGGCCGCGGCACCGAAATGCAATTTCAGATATACGGCGCACCTTTTTTGCCGAAGGAAAAATATCCGTTCACTTTTACGCCAAAACCAAACGAAGGTTCTAAAAGCCCAAAATTCAATGGCCAAATATGTTTTGGTGAAGATTTGCGGAACACTGAAAAACTGGGTAAAATCAATTTAGAATGGTTGATTGGCGCCTATGATTCCTCAGGGAAAAAAGAGGGTTTTTTCAATTCATTTTTTGTGAAACTCGCCGGAACGGAAAAACTGCAAAAACAAATTGAAAACGGGATGTCTGCAGAGGCAATTCGGGATTCTTGGAAAGATGGGCTGAAGAAATTTGGGAAGATACGGGGGAAATATTTACTTTATCCTTGAGAGAAGTGGTAGTGGGCGGTTGCAGTGGGCAGTTGCAGTGGGCTATTTTTTTATGACATTTATACTTTTTGTTTTCTTTTTCTTGGCTAAAAGATTGCTTCACTTACATTGAATTAGGTGTGTAGGAACGGATGATTAAATACTATACTTTCGCACAAAAATCATTCACTTCACTTATGAAAGACATAATCGGCACGGCGTTATTGGATTATTACAACGGAAATTATTCCGAGGATATTCTCACCGAAACAAACATTTCAGAAGAAGATGAATTGCCGCTACCCTATCTTTTTAGAACCTATAAGGAAATGCCGAAAATTGAACAGATGGCATTAAAGTCGGTTTATGGGAAAACCTTGGACGTGGGTTGTGGTGCGGGGAGTCATTCATTATATCTTCAGGAAAAGGGATTGGATGTTTTGGGGATCGACACTTCAAAAGGTGCTATAGAAGTCTGTAGGTTACGCGGACTTAAAAACGCAAAAAACATAGATTTACTTGAATTGAAAAATGAGAAATTTGACTCTATTTTATTGTTGATGAATGGCACAGGTATCTTTCAAAACTTAGAAAATACCCCAAAATATCTTCAACATCTAAAATCACTTTTAAACCCGAATGGACACATTCTGATTGATTCCAGCGATTTACAATATATGTACGATTCCACGGAAGAGGGAGGAATTTTAGTGCCCGCCGATCGATATTACGGCGAACTGGAATTTAAAATGCGCTATAAGGAATTGGAAAGCGAATATTTTGAGTGGCTGTATCTCGATGAAAATCTATTTGAAACTATCTGTACTGAAAATAATCTCGATTTTGAGGTGATTGCGCGTGGAGATAATTTTGATTACTTGGCGAGGATTGTTGTTCATCAATAAGTGTCTTACGTTTAGTTTCCGCATTAATTTTTTACCGCGGAGGCGCAGAGGACGCAGAGGTTATTTTTCTTTGCGGTCTTTGCGACTTTGCGGTTATATCTTTTTTGTTCATCAATAAGAGTCTTACGTTTAGTTTCCGCATTGATTTTTTACTGCGAAGGCGCAGAGGACGCAGAGGTTATTTTTCTTTGCGATCTTTGCGAATTTGCAGTTATATCTTTTATATGCATTTTCCTTTGAAAATAATTTCCCTTAAATTGGATGAATCAATTTTTGGCGAGACGGAAAAGATCCAGTACATCTTTTTCAAGTTGTTTCGAGAGCTCGATCTATTGTTTTTTTAGAAAGACCTTTATTCTATAACTTGTTCAAGAGAAATTTCTATCTGAAGAGCAGTTTTCATTTTAGGCTTTTCTTCAAAGTTATGGAGTTTTCTACCAATCAAACTTATAAGTAGCCCCAACCAATGCCTGGATTCCCTGAACGGGATAGTTCATCCATTTCTGATAGTTATCGCTCAACAGATTATTTCCTTTAATAAAAGCGGAAAGTCGATCGGTAAAGCGATATCCAAAATGTAGATTGGCATCCACAAAACCATCCAATGTAACTTCTTCCGGGGTACCGAAATTGGGGCCGGACAATAGATCTTTTCTTTCGCCGACAAAGAAAATCGAAGCGCCGCCGTAAAGTTGCTCGGTAATATTGAAATTCGAAAATATGGAAGCCTTTATACTCGGAAGATTCCACGCTTCATCCTGAATGTCTGTATTATAGTTGTAATAATCGGCATTAATTCCCAATGATAATTGATCTGAAATAGCGACTTGCAATTCCGCGAAAACCGATAAGGTATTCACGTCGTCATAAACCACGTTGAAGGAATTCCATTGTTCGTAACCTTTTGAATTTGCATCAATGAAATTTCTCTCATTGGCCCGAAACAATGCCCTGTTGTCGTCCTTTCCATAAGCTGCCCTAAAATTATAAGCTACGTTATTGGAAAGTTTTCCTTTCACTCCGCCAAAACCTTCATAAACATTTTTGGTGGGTGCGATGAACAAAGTGGGCGACACAAATGGATTTTCTTCCTTGAAATCGTAATAGGAATTTTGTTGCAATCCACCTTCAACTCCACCATAAA
>CAZMDY010000186.1:0-3402 GCA_964565295.1 uncultured Aequorivita sp.
GAGTGACTGCTTGGTTTTTTGGCGCGTTGATGCTGATTTTTTTCAATAATTTTTTAAACATACTGATAAATAGCAAAAACGTCCTTTTATACATCATTGGTGGCTTACTTGCCATTACGGCCAGTTTGCATTATTTCGGACTATTTGATCCAACCCCATATACCGGCCCCTTGTTTTTAAAGCTTTACGAAGAACCTGTTTTCGTCATAATTCCACTGGTATTGCTGGGCGTTGTTGTTTTTGGCACTTACACCTTTTTTCATAAAAACCTATACTTGGATTCGGGACTTTCGGTAAAACAAAAAGAAGCACATACCGAACAGCTCTCTTGGCTCGATCGGTATGGGTTGATGGGGACGTTCTTAAAAAACGACATTAAACTGCTCAGAAGAAACAAGCGCTCCAAAACCACATTGCTCGTCAGTGCCCTCTTTGTTTTTTACGGGTTGTTCTTTTTTACGGGAGCGGTAGAGGCGTATGACAGTCCGGTATGGCGTATTTTTGCCGGTCTGTTTGTTACCGGCGGTTTCCTGTTTACGTTTGGACAATTTGTACCCAGTTGGGACAGTTCCTATTACCCGCTGATGATGAGCCAAAACATTAAATATATTGATTACCTCAACTCCAAATGGTGGCTGATGGTGGTGGCCACGATAGCCGCAACTATTCTAAGTTCCTTTTATCTCTATTTTGGATGGGAAGTCTATCTTGCGATTCTCGTAGGGGCTATTTACAACATCGGCGTAAATTCCCACGTGGTGCTGTGGGCGGGCGCTTATATAAAAACACCAATCGACCTGACACAGAACAAAAACGTATTTGGCGACAAACAGGCTTTCAACGTCAAGAGTATGTTGTTGATGTTGCCCAAACTCCTTCTTCCAATGGGTATTTATGCCCTGGGGCATTACACCATCGGTCCGGAAATGGGATATATCCTTGTCGCAGCAGCGGGAATCCTAGGCTTCGCGTTTAAGAAGAAGGTATTCGCCATCATTGAAAATTTATATAAAACACAAAAGTATAAAACCTTAGAAGCCTATAGCCAAGGAAGTTAGACCCAGTCCAGATGCCAAATATTTTGAAGATTGATTTGGGCAGAACTTTAAGCATAAAATCCAATACTAAAACACAATGATAAAAGTAGAAAACTTAACAAAGACATACGGACAGGCCACAGTATTGAATATTTCGAATCTTGAAATCCCAAAAGGACAAAGCTTCGGATTGGTGGGCAATAACGGGGCGGGCAAAACCACCTTTTTCAGTCTTTTGTTGGATCTGATCCAGCCTACTACGGGCAGTATTTTTAGCAATGAAATTAAAATCAGTGAGAGTGAAGCTTGGAAACCCTTCACCTCCGCCTTTATCGATGAAACCTTTTTGATCGGGTACCTCACCCCCGAGGAATATTTTTATTTTATCGGCGAACTGCGTGGCTGGAACAAGGCCGATGTGGATAATTTTTTGTCCGACTTTTCCGATTTCTTCAACGACGAAATTCTAAACAAGCGCAAATACCTCCGCGATCTTTCAAAAGGAAATTCGAAGAAAGTGGGCATTGTGGGCGCCCTAATCGGCAATCCGGAAGTCATCATTTTAGATGAGCCATTTGCCAATCTGGATCCAACAACGCAAATCCGACTGAAACGAATTTTAATAAACCTGGCCGAAAATCCCGATGTCACCATTTTGGTCTCCAGCCACGACATTCAACATACCGTCGAGGTGTCCAACCGTATCGTAACACTTGAAAAGGGCTTGGTGGTAAAAGATTTGATCACCTCTTCGGAAACGATGAAAGAGCTGGAGGATTTCTTTAGCGGTACGGTTTAATAGTATCCAAATCGCAACCGGGTTTCTTGGCTATGAAGTAAAAATGCGAACATAAAACGAAAGCCTATTCCTTTTCCTTTAAACTAGGAAATCTAGCCGGAGTGAGCAACAAAATCGTCAAGGTAACCAAGCCCGCAAGTGCCATTCCGCCAAAGACACTTTGGGTGGCTTCAAAAAATGCTTCCCGTAAATACAAGCTCACCTCCGACACTGAGGCGTGCGATTGGAGCACCTCAACTACTTTATTTACACCGGGCAATTCCGATTGCAGATTTGCAGGGGCATTCACGATCTTATCGGTAATCACAGAGTTAAAGATTGCCGCAAAGACCGCCGCGCCTATACTTTGTCCAAAATAGCGAGAAAACATATTAGTGCCAGTTACAACTCCCCTTTGCCCCCATTCCACGGTAGATTGGATGCCCACCAATAAAGGCGTGGTGATCAGTCCAAATCCTGCCCCGAGGGTCATTTGTATTGCGACCAAAACCCATACCGGCCCCGGAAAAGGCAAAAACAAGAAGCTGGACGCCCCTATTATTACAATGAAAATTCCGCAGAGCGCCGTATTCCGAAATCCGATACGCAGATAAAGTTTCCCCGACAAGGCCGAGGAAAGCGGCCAAGTGATGCTCATGCTCGCCAAGATAAAACCAGCCGCCATTGCTCCAACCCCAGTAACGGACTGCGCAAAAACCGGAAGGAACATACTGGGCCCCATGGTTGCAATTCCCATCCCCATGGTTGCCAGGTTCGATCCCAAAATCACACGTTTTTTCCAGACCCAACTCGGGAGAATGGGCTCCTCCGCACGGCGTTCGATCAAGATAGTTATATAGACCATGACCGCAGCGATCAGGAAAACCATTAAAGTCTGGCTTGATAACCAGGGCCAGGATTGCCCGCCCTGGAGTAAGCCAAACATAATAATGCTTCCCGTAATAAGCATGGCCGCAGCTCCCGCCCAATCTATTTTGTGGCGTTTGGCCAATTTGTCCTCATGAAGAAAATAGGCAATCAAGGCTATAGACCCTGCGCCCAACGGGATGTTAATCAAAAATATCCATCGCCACGAGGCATAATCTGCCAAAGCCCCTCCAATGGCAGGCCCCAAAATGGCCGAGATCCCCCAAACACTGGAGAGCCAACCCTGGATTTTCGCACGCTCCTTAATTGTATAGATATCGCCCGCAATTGTATTGACGGTTGCCATGATCGCTCCAGCACCTATGGCCTGAACGCCTCGAAAGGCAATTAGGGAATACATATTCCACGCAGCGCCACAAGAGGCCGAGCCAATGACGAAAACAACAATTCCGAATATCAATATCGGTTTTCGTCCGTAGATATCGGCCAATTTTCCATAGACGGGAATGGTGATGGTCTGGAGAAGAAGGTAAATGGAAAAAAGCCAGCTGAACATGGAAAAACCCCCAAGATCGCCAACAATCTGTGGAATCGCGGTGGCAACGATGGTGCCGTCCATGGCCGCCAAACTCATCGTCAGCATCAGGGCAATCAAGATATAATCCCGACGCATTTTCTTCACGGGTTGTTCGTGCATTT
>CAZMDY010000187.1:0-3296 GCA_964565295.1 uncultured Aequorivita sp.
TCAAAATACATTCTTTATTCTTAGAAATCGTACCGGATGCTGGCATTCCAGGTCCTTCCATTTCCGTAGAAGTAGCCATAGGAATCTTTTTGGCTCAGATAGACCTCATCCATTACGTTGAAGAAATTTGCACGAATGGAAAAATCATTGTTGCCAAGTGCGAATTTATAAGTAATACCCGCATCCAAAAGGGTGTAGGCCGGTAAATATTCTGCTTGGTAAACCTCGTTTTGTTGTGAAGCGCTTATAACATCCTGTGCATTAACAAAACCATATAGTTGTGAATAGATATTGTAATCCGCATCAACGCTCAATCCCTCAAAAACAGTATATTTAAAACCAAAACCGAAAGATGCCTGTGGTGCGTTCCCCACTTTTGTTCCGCTTAAGTTGACCGTACCTTCTTCAAGAAGTCTATTGGTAACATCCTCCCGAGTCTGGAACGGTGTTCTGCCTTCATATTTCCAATTGCCTATGCTTCCGAAGGCCCTAAACATAAAGTCATTGGAGTATCTATATTTTCCTTCAAATTCAAATCCTTGGTGGACTTGTGTTATATCTGTAAATCTCTGGTAGCGATCCACTTGTTCCACTGGATTTTGGGAAGTGGGATCACCTTCCATAAAACTTCCGGAAACAAAACGGTTCCCCCAACTGGTGTAATATCCGTTCAGGTCCAAGCTAAACACACCGGAGCGAAATCTGTAACCAACCTCGATTCCCAGTATTTCCTCGTTTTCCACTTCATTGATCCCTTCCAAGATATAGTTTGAGTTTCTGATATCATCAAAGATGTTGTCCAAGTACGGTTGTCTGGAATAATATCCTGCGTTTGCAAAAACAGTGTTGTTTTCAACAAAAGTATAGCCCATTCCACCTTTTATATTGTATCCGATTTTATTTACTTTTTCCGATTTTCCCAAACCGTTCACTCCTTCGATCTCGCTTCCTTCAGCACGTCCTTCCCTTTGATAGCTTTGGGTAGAAAGCGCTCCTTGCACATAGGATGAGAAACGGTCGGTTTTATATTCTGCCTGTCCAAAACCACCTATATAATTGATGGATTCGGAATAATCATAATTGAATCGCTGTCCCTCCTCTGCGGAATTGAACAAAGCAGCCCACGGATTTGCCTCGAAAGTTTCGTTTATGACATAGCTGGCATCTCTTCGATCGCCATAACCAAAATTGTCGGCGTAACCTTCAAGCCCCATTAGATCGTTCATTTGATACCAGTGGTTTCCGTTGTAGAAACGCGTGTCGACACCTACATTGGCAGTAAAATTATCAGTAATGTGGCTTTCAAGGTTTGTAAGTAATCCATACCAGTTGTGGTTATTCACCGACATCCTTCTTACCAGCGATCCTTGGCCATATCCACCAATGCCGTTTTCCGCACCTGCGATATTGTTTTCCTCTATGGCATTAAAATCAATTTCCCCATTGTCGTCATAAATGATGTTTCTGGAGCTTCCTGCAGGCCCCGTTCCGCCCCCTCGACCCCAAGAAGCGTACAGCACCGACGAAAGATTTGTTTTATCACTCAGGCTCCAATCCCAGTTTAGATTTGCTATTGGTTTGTGGTAGTAGTTTCGTCTCAGGGTATATCGCTCTCCATTGTAGAAGCCGGAATTACTATTGTAGCGTTTTCCGTAACGTTCATAATCATCAAGGGTTTTTGAAAAATTTTGGTCGTGCCATTGGGGTGCTCCGGTCAATAGGAAATTGAAGGAGTGCTCATCATTCGGAATAAATCCAATTCCCACAAAATAATTCTGTCCTTGCCCGGCAGTACCATTCGCATATTTTCTATGGGCTTGCCAGTGGTCCACCAGAAAGCTATATGCCCATTTTCCTTTAAGACCAGAATCGTAACTCAATGTTCCTTTAAAATAGCTGTCGTTTCCAGTCATAAATCGCGCAAAACCACCTTCTTTTCTTCCTGCTGCCCGCGAAACAATGTTAACGGTCCCTCCTACGGATGAAATAGCCAATTTTGAGGAACCCAAACCACGCTGCACTTGGATTGCGTTTGCAACATCTGACATTCCCGACCAATTGGACCAATAGACCCTGCCGTCCTCCATTCCATTGATGGGTTGACCGTTCAACAAAAAAGCGGTGTTTGTTTGGTCAAAACCGCGAAGAAACATTTGGGAATCACCAAAACCTCCCGATTGATTGGACACATACACACTTGGAGTGCTTTTTATAGCTTCTGGGAATTCGACATTTCCAACTGCCTTGGCCTGGATTTCTGCCGAGGTAATAGTAGAAACAGCAATAGGGGTTTGTCGATCATGAGCCAAGTCAATAATTCCCCTTCCAACAATCACTACTTCGTCCAAAGCATCGGGATCCACTGAGATTTCAATAGCGCCCAGGTCAACTGATGTTCCTAAAACTGTAAAAGATACATTTTCAACGGTATACCCAATAAAAGAAATAGAAAGTGTTCCCGTTTTTCGAGATGTTGACAAAGTAAAATTTCCGTCAAAATCGGTAATGGCACCATTATTTGTGCCCATTTCAACTACATTGGCTCCAGCCAAAGGACTATGGGTTTCTTTGTCGATAACCGTGCCTGTAACTGTTGATTGTGAATAGGCCGCAAAACCACCTATCAAGAAGACATAAAGTAATAATTTTTTCATGGATCAAGTTTAATTGTTTTGAGCAAAAATACATCCTTAAAAGATGGACTTTGGATCATCCTCCATTAAAAAATCATTAAGAAAAAACCCAATAAGATTTACAGAATGGCATCCTCAAATGTTATGCAGTCAAGGGTTTCTTTCAATCCAAATTGGGTTGCGAAATAAGCTTCGTGGTATTCTTCTGGAAGTGGTTTCGAAAATGGTGTATCCTCTTGGAAAGGATCCACTTCCCTGCCATTCTTCCAAAAACGGTAACAAACGTGGGGGCCACTGGTATTGCCTGTCATCCCGATCCAACCAATGACATCGCCTTGACTCACATAGTCGCCTACTTTTACCTTTCTGGATTTCATGTGAAGATATTGGGTTTCGTAGGTTCCACTGTGGCGAATTTTAACGTAATTTCCGTTTCCGCCCCGATATTCGGATTTGGTTACCCGCCCATCGGCAGTGGCCAAAATGGGCGTTCCAACAGGTGCGGCAAAATCGGTTCCCCGATGTGGGCGCAATTGGTATCCGTAATATTTAATTCTTCGGTTCAGATTGTACCGGGAAGATATTCTACTGAATTTCACCGGGGCCTTTAGGAATGCCCGTTTCAAATTATTGGCATGTTCGTCATAATAGCCCGAAACGTTA
>CAZMDY010000188.1:0-3279 GCA_964565295.1 uncultured Aequorivita sp.
ACCAAGGTTCACCCGTGTTTACTCCCTATATACCCCATAGATACCCCCTATATACAGCATAGATGCTCCATATATAACTGTAAAAGCACGTTTTCATCGGACGTAGTGAATATGAAAATATAAATACATTTCCCATGAAAAAAATGGGTTGCTTATTGATTGCTGTTTTTGTTTTATCGGCCTGTAAAAATGAAAGATCGGAAAAGAATAAAGTCGCTGATGATGATTACGAAGCCATTTATGAACAGGCGACCACTTTTTTTCAGCCCATTTCGTCCTTGGATCTTGACGAACTGGATGCAGAAAAAGTGAATGGTCGGGGGGCCGATGTTGAAGAACAGGCAGGAGGTCCCTGGGAAAGCTCCAACGAAATATTGAGCTCTCGGTTGAAGAAGTTGATAATATTATAGCATTCTTCGGAAGTCTGTCTTCAGATATTCCAGACCACTTGAAACAATCGCCTTTCGAACAGTAGATCGTTTTCCTATTTATTTCTTATCATATCCACCGCGTTTTTTACTTTGAAGTTGTCGATTTCCTACGTTTTTTCTTTTGATGGCTCTATATTTATAGATGTTTCACATTATTAATCCATGAGTTAATAGGTTCCTCGTTATTAGCAAATTGACTGGTTTGTAAATGTTTAACGAATTTGGAAGAAGAAGTTTGTTTTTTGGCGCTGTTTTTCTGTTGAAGGCTTATTTTAGTCTTCATAAATAATTGTTAATATAAATATATGTCTTCTATTTTTTCCTGTTAAATATTTTATAATCAGTTAGGTTTATGTGTTCTTTTGTTAATTTTGCGATACTTAATTATTGCTTCTACCTGTAAACTCCATTATATTATGAAAAAAAATACCCTATCTCTTTTCATTCTAATTTTTTCCGGAATTGTCCTAAATGCCCAAGTCGGTATAGGAACAACAGATCCAAATATAAATTCGATATTGGAAATTTCATCACCTGACAAGGGATTGTTAATGCCACGGGTCGCACTTCTGGCTTTGGACAATCCTGCTCCTTTGGACACACATGTGGCGGGCATGACAATTTATAATACGGCTACATCGGGAACTGCTCCCAATGAGGTAACGCCTGGCTTCTATGTGAATGATGGCACAAAATGGATTAAAACATATAGTTCCGATGGAGCAGTGGATGCCAAGTGGGTAAATATAATTTCTGGTAGCGTAGAATTATTGAATCTCAGTGATGGAACAACGGTTAGACCTGTGGGTACTGAGTTTGCCATTTTGGACAACGGAAATGTGGGGGTGGGAACAACTGCTGCTAGTGATAAATTAACAGTGGATATCGCCTCTCAAGATGGTAATGGTATTACCATTACAGGTAATGGTGCTACCGCTAAGGCATTTAATTTTGCTGAAATTGGTCCGTTGGGGCAGGGGAGTATCAATTGGAGAAAAACTGGTCTAGAAGCTGCAGTCGCTGCATCGATACGAAGTGTGGAAGACGACTCCTACTCCAATAAAGGAATCGCTTTTTTTACTGGAAATAATGAGGATTATGTAACGGACGCCGTAGAAAGAATGAGGCTGACCTCAACAGGAAGATTGGGAATTGGAACCACAACTCCCAATTCCAGAGTCCACATAGCCTACGATTCGGACTTAACAGGATTGAACGTAGAAGGAATTACCTTCGATGTGGATGCAAATAATGACGCTTTAATTCAATATGGTGTCAATCTTACTATCAAAAATACGGGTTCAAATAGAGTATTTCTTCTAAGTGCAGATGAAGGAACAATGGTTCTTAATGCCGATGATCACCATCCAGGAGGAATGTTTTTTAGAACTGGAATGACTACGAGAATGGAAATACAGTCCACGTCGTCAAATAATTATGATGGTGTCCTTATTTATGACACTTCGGGCAATGTTACCACCAAATTCGGAAGATTGGGCAGAGTGGGAATTGGAAATTCTGCACCCACAGAAAGATTAGATGTAAATGGGGCCATAAAAATCAGCGATGGAGGTTATATATCAATAACCGATGGGGATGATGCCCCAGTTCCAACCGGCGGGGCGGGCACGATGGTGTTCTCTAATGGTAGTTTTTTCGGTTGGAATGGTTCCGAATGGAAACAATTGGATAACTAACTCGGTTCGCTTATTTCAACACTTACAAAATCTTTTGGAAATGAAAAAAACATTCCTTTTTATACTTATCCTTAATTTTATTATGCCTAGTATTCAGTCCCAGGTCGGGATCGGTACAGTGGCGCCACATAACGATGCAATGCTGGAATTGTCATCCACCGACAGAGGCTTTTTATTGCCCCGGATTTCTTTGACAGCAATCAACGACCCTGCACCTTTAAACGCCCATATTGCGGGAATGACAATTTATAATATTGCGGTTTCGGGAACCGGGGACAATATGGTCACCCCTGGTTTTTATGTGAATGATGGAACACAATGGATGCGAACGGGCAATGATGCCAGAAGTGAGGCCAGATGGGTGGATCAACCAGGGAAAGTGGTGTTGCTGCATCTTAGCGATGGCGGAACAATTCGTCCGGTAGGAGCAGAGTTAGTGGCATTGGACAATGGAAATATTGGCATTGGCACCGTCAACCCTTCCGATAAATTGACATTGGACATGAAATCATCGGCGGGTGGAGTAGTCGTTACCGGACTTCCGTCTTATAGTAAGGACATCAATTTTGCAAATCTGGCAGAGACCGGCCAAGGCCAAATTAATTGGAAAAAGGCCAATTCTACCTCTGTTGTTTCCGCTTCGATCAGAAGTTTTGGAGAGGGATCATCTTCCAGAAAGGGAATTGCGTTTTTAACTGGACAAAATACGAACTCGCAAACATCGGCAGTGGTGCAAATGAGGATTAGCCCCAATGGTTTAATAGGAATGCAGAATCCAGGGTCAGCGCAATATTTCCCAACAGCTAAGTTTGGAATCCAAGCAAATCAGCGGATCACAGGTTTAAATGTGGAAGGGATGACAATATCACAAGGAAGTGGAAACTTGATGTCTATAATATACCCCGATGATTTTGCTATTAAAATGACCGGAGTGGATGAACAATTTCTGCTTAGCAGTGATAAGGGTAAGCTCGAATTGAATGGTAAAAATACGGAGCAAGGGGGTATAGAATTTAGAACCGGCAGTGTTACCAGAATGGAGGTTTTGGGAACAAATTCAGGTAGTGGATATGATGGAATCGTTGTTTATGATGAAAATTCAGAAATAACCGCCAAATTTACAGCTGATGGGAAAGTTGGAATCAACACTG
>CAZMDY010000189.1:0-1529 GCA_964565295.1 uncultured Aequorivita sp.
CAAATAATTACGGATCTTAACGAAATTAAACAAATTATCTCTGCATATACCGTCGAGATTGACAATATAAAATCAAGAAATAATTTAATCATCGGTTAAATGTCTAAACAAAAACGAACAAAAATTGTGGCCACGTTGGGGCCGTCAACTTCCAGCGAAGAAACCCTTAGATATATGATCTTGGAAGGCGTGGACATGTTCCGGGTAAATTTTTCCCATGCGAATCATGACACGGTAAAGGAAACCATTTCAACCATCAGAAAGCTTTCCGCAGAACTGGAAATGCACATTGCCATTCTCGGTGACCTTCAAGGCCCGAAACTTCGCGTGGGAATGATGAAGGAAGAAGTTATTGTTCAGCCCGGCGATGAGCTGTCCTTTTTCACAGGAAAGGAATTCGAGGGCACGAAAACGCGGGTCTATATGAATTATGACGAATTCCCAAAAGATGTAAACCCCGGCGAACGCGTACTTCTGGACGATGGAAAACTTATATTCGAGATTTTGGAAACCAACCGTTTGGATGAGGTTAAAGTAATGGTGATCCAAGGTGGTCCCTTGCGTTCAAAAAAGGGTGTGAATCTTCCAAATACAAATATTTCACTTCCCGCATTGACCACAAAAGATAAAGAAGATGCCATTTTCGCAATATCACAAGAAGTGGATTGGTTGGCTCTTTCCTTTGTGCGCCATTCAGAAGATATCAAAGAATTGCAAGCGTTGATTGAAGCACATTCCGATTATAAAATCCCGATTATTGCCAAAATCGAAAAACCTGAAGCTGTTCAAAATATCGATAGGATTATTGGGTACTGTGATGGAATTATGGTTGCCCGTGGCGATTTGGGGGTGGAAGTGCCCGCGGAGGAAGTTCCGTTGATCCAAAAAGAATTGGTGCTTGCCGCCAAACGAGCCAGGATCCCTGTTATTATCGCCACCCAAATGATGGAAACCATGATCACTAGCTTAACCCCAACCAGAGCCGAAGTCAACGATGTGGCAAACTCCGTAATGGACGGTGCGGATGCCGTGATGCTTTCGGCAGAGACCTCGGTTGGGAACTATCCCGTATCAGTCATTAAAACGATGGCCAAAATTTTGAAAAGTGTCGAAAATTCCGATTTGATACGAGTGCCACAAGACCCGCCAGAGATCAAAACCAATAGATATATTACCAAATCCATTTGTTACCATGCGGCGAATATGGCCAATGAAATCGAAGCACAGGCTATCTGTACACTGACAAATAGTGGCTATACCGCTTTTCAAATTTCAGCTTGGCGACCATCAGCATTCATTTTGGCCTTTACTTCTAACAAACGTATTCTGGCCAGGTTGAATTTATTGTGGGGTGTGAAAGCGTTTTATTATGATAAATTCGTTAGCACGGACGAAACCGTGGAGGATGTTAACCGCATCGCTTTTGAGCATGGATATGTACACAAAGGCGACTATTTGGTCAATTTGGCGGCCATGCCGATTGCAGCAAAAGGAATGGTAAATACGCTTCGGGTGTCGCAGGTAAAGTA
>CAZMDY010000189.1:1629-3256 GCA_964565295.1 uncultured Aequorivita sp.
GAACATTTTTTAAAACTCCAATTTGAACTGGACATCAACTGAATTTCTTATTGCCTTCTTTTTATAAGTCGTCTTATTGTTCAGTCCCGAAATCGAAATGCCCAATAACCGCACTGAATCCTTCATTTTTTCCTGAAACAGTAAATCCTTGACTGTTTCCATGATCAACGCTTTGGAGTCGACAAAAACGGGAAGGGTTTTACTTCGGGTTTGAAGTGTGAAATCGCTGTATTTTATCTTCAAGGTAATTGTTTTGCCTGCCAGTTTGTTTTTGAGAAGACGCGCTTCTACTTCAGTGGAGATAACATCTAACCGTTCCAACATAAATATTTCTGATGAGATGTTATCTGAAAATGTATGCTCCGTAGCCAATGATTTCTGAGTTCTTGAAGGTTTGACCCTACTGTTCTGGATTCCGCGGACTACCCTGTAATAAAACTCGCCGCTCTTTCCGAAATTTTCTGTTAAAAACTCAAGTGATTTATTCTTTAGGTCTTTCCCTGTGTAAATTCCCAAACGGTACATTTTTTCTTTAGTCACTTTTCCCACGCCAAAAAATTTCTTCACATCCAAAGTTTCCAAGAATGGAACTACCTCTTCAGGGGGAATAGTTTTTTGTCCATTTGGTTTGTTGATATCACTGGCAATTTTTGCTACAAACTTGTTGGTGGAGATTCCGGCAGAAGCATTCAAGCCGGTTTTTTCTTTGATTTTTTTACGGATTTCCTCGGCTATAATTGTGGCACTCGGATTTCCTTTTTTGTTTTCGGTTACGTCCAAATATGCTTCATCAAGGGAAAGTGGCTCCACCAAATCAGTGTATTCATAGAAAATCTGGCGGATTTGCTTTGAAATTTCCTTATATCGATCAAAGCGCGGCGGGACAAAGATCAATTCCGGACAGTTTTGTTTTGCCGCCATGCCGCTCATTGCACTGCGCACGCCGAATTTCCTCGCTTCATAGCTTGCTGCCGCTACAACTCCCCGTTTTTCACTGCCACCAACGGCCAAAGGTTTTCCACGCAGCTCTGGATTGTCCAATTGTTCCACCGAGGCATAAAACGCGTCCATGTCAATATGAATTATTTTGCGGATGTGCGGCTGCTCCAACATGCTACAAAAATACTATCTTTAATTATCGTGAACTTTGTTAAAGTTCAGGGTAATTTAATTTTAAGACTGAATAGTTTGATATACTTTGCTACTCGTTAAACAGCGATAAACTTTGACAAAGTTTAAGCAAGTTTAATATTAAGATTGGATAGATTGAAATATCTTACTCTATCAAACAGCAGTAAACTTTGTCAAAGTTCAGTGTAATTTAATTTTAAGATCGGAGAGACTGAATATTTTTAAATTTGTTAAACAGTTATAGGCTTTGTCAAAGTTTAAGTAAATTTAATTTTTAATATTCTCCAAACTACAGTGAACTTTGACAAAATTAAAATCCGCCATTATTCTCGGAGCGACAGGTCTAACAGGAGGCATCCTTTTGGAAAAATTGATCGCTGATGATTCCTTTGAAAGAATCGTTCTTTTTTCGCGTAGTTCAGCTGGAAAAAAGTATCCGAAGATTGAAGAACATCTTATCGATTTGTTTGAACTGCAAAAGCATGCTGATGCTTTT
>CAZMDY010000190.1:0-3230 GCA_964565295.1 uncultured Aequorivita sp.
ATAATCGGAAAAAACTGTTATATTGGACCAGGTGCTGCCATCCGCGGCGATTGGGGTGAAATAATATTGGAAGATGGCGTAAATGTTCAGGAAAACTGTACCGTCCACATGTTTCCCGGAAAGAGCATAGTGCTTAAGGAAGGCGCACATGTGGGGCACGGAGCCGTAATCCACGGTGCAAATTTGGGCAGAAATTGTTTGATCGGAATGAACAGCGTAATCATGGACGATGCTGAAATTGGCGATGAATGTATCGTGGGCGCAATGAGTTTTGTAAAAGCAGAAGAGAAATTCGCAAGAAGAAAATTGATCGTGGGAAATCCCGCCAAGGCCATTAAAGATATTTCGGAGGAAATGATTGCTTGGAAAACGGCCGGGACAAGATTATATCAGCAATTGCCAACCGACTGTCACGAGAGTCTGCGAGAAGTTGAACCGTTGAGGGAGATTCCGCTGAATCGACCGATACAGGAAGATTTTTATAAAACCTTGGAGGAATTTAAAAAGAAATAGCAAAAGCGAAACGAACTTCTCGACAGTGCCGAGAACTATCTAATGCTTAAGTTAAAAGGAATTTAATATCTTGCGGGAGATTAAAAGCAACAATGAAGAAACAGGAATTTAAAATGCCCAAAATGGGCGAGAGCATAACCGAAGGGACCATAATAGAATGGCACGTAAAAGAAGGCGATTTTTTTGAAGAAGGCGATGTGTTGTTGGAGGTGGCAACCGATAAAGTGGACAATGAAGTGCCAGCACCGGCTTCTGGAAAGATGGTTTCACAAAAGTTCAAAAATGGCGATGTGGTTCCAATTGGGGAAGTAGTTGCCATTTTAGAAATTTCAGAAAGTGAAGATTCAGGTAAAACTATTCCAAAACCTTCGAAAACCAAGGGGAAATCAAAGGTTCCAACCTCAACTTCGTCTTCAACTTCATCTTCATCAAAGTCCTTCAAAGTAAATGAAAACGTATTTATTTCACCTTTGATTGATAGCATAGCTCGGAAAAACCACATCAGTTATGAGGAGCTGGCCCGAATTCCAGGAACCGGAAAGGACGGCCGATTGCGCAAAAGTGATATTTCCGAGTATCTGGAAAATGGGCGTCCTTTTAAATTTGCCCAAGCTGTTTCAGAGCCTTCCGGATTTCAGATTCCCGATCTGAAATTTGACAAAGGCCAAGGAAAAATCATAGAAATGGACCGTATGCGCCAAATGATTTCGGATCATATGGTTTTTTCCAAACACACGTCGCCGCACGTTACAGCTTATGTGGAGGCGGATCTGACGGAAATGGTGAACTGGAGAAATAAAAACAAAGATGCTTTTCAGAAAAAATATGGGGAGCGTTTAACGTTTACTCCTTTATTTGTAGAGTCAGTCGCAAAGGCAATTGTGGATTTTCCTATGATAAACTCTTCCTTGGATGGAAAAAATATCATTGTAAAGGAAGAAATTAATATAGGAATGGCCACGGCACTTCCATCGGGCAATCTCATTGTTCCCGTTGTCAAAAATGCTGATAAAAAAACATTATCGGAATTAGCCGCTGCTACAAATGAACTTGCGGCAAAAGCAAGAGACAATAAATTAAAAGCCGACGACACAAGCGGCAGTACTTTTACAATAAGCAATGTCGGAACTTTTGGAAGTTTGATGGGCACGCCAATCATCAATCAACCTGAAGCTGCCATCCTTGCTACGGGAATCATTAAAAAACGTGCAGAAGTCATTGAAAGCAGTGATGGTGATTCTATTGAGATCAGGAGCATGATGTATTTATCATTATCCTTCGATCATCGAATAGTGGATGGATATTTGGCAGGTTCTTTTTTGAGAAGAATAGCCGATTATATGGAACAATTTGATCCAGAAAGCAAATTCTGAACCACGCTATTTCTTTAGAATGACCTAATGGCGCGGATCACTTGGGCGTTGCTCTTGCTGCTGCTGCTGGATGAGCCAGTTCCAAAATTCAGAGCCAGAGCCCTCTCGAAGGTATATTCCGTACTGCTCCAATAAGTAGGCGTTGAAAGTAAAGTAGAGCTCGTGCTCCTCAATCCTTTATTGGCTATAAAACGGTTGTTGAACAATAAATAAAGTTCATCAATACTCGGCAGATACCATCCTGTGCCCAAACTTGCCACATAAGTTGCGGCATCACTATTGGTCATCAAATTTGTATTGTAAGCACCATCATCGGTCCTGTCGGCGCCTGTCAAAACTCCGCTGGCTTGCCAAATTTCATTGCTTTCGATTTTGCTTACTATAAGCCCGTGCTGTGTTCCTGTTTCATCTTTGTAAAGGTGATATACTATTCCGCCCAAAGTGTCTTGTCCCAGGTAAAACTTTTCTTTGGTGCTTATATTTTCAGCTGTTTTGGCGTGGAAAGCATAAGGAACGGCCATCAATTGTGTTGTTCCTGAAATCGTGTAGTTTGTACCGCCAGCGGGGTCTGTTTCTGTTTTGATAAAGTATGTGCCATTTGCCCAGTCTATGGTTGTAAAACCACCACTTATAACAGTTCCAGTGCCAATTTCCAAGCTTACCAATCCATTCATATTTGTAGTGGGAATTTGGGTTTCAGCATAAACTTCTGTGCCGCTGGCTGATCCTTCCAATATACTTATTCGCATTCCTACGGTTTGGGAGTTTACCAAATCGTTATTGGCATCTCGGACCACGGCCTGGTAGCTCATTTTTTCAGGGGTTTGAGCCCAGCTACCTGCGGTGATCAATACGATCGCAACTATTGTAAAAAATCTTTTCATGATTCTATTTTTTTATGATTTTGAATGTTTTAATTGTTTGGGATTTCTTTTTTACGTTTAAAAAATAAGTGGCTCGCGGTAAATTTTCGAAAAGAATAGTGGTTTTATCTGAAGTTACTTCCTTGTTGTACAGCAGTCTTCCCTGTAAATCATAAAGCTCATAACTCAAGTTGTCAAAAACAGATGCGGTCAATATCAAATAACCATCAGTTGGATTGGGATGTGCGCTCATCAAAACAATCGAATTTTCCTCTTTTCCTAAAGTCGCATAAATCTCAAAAGGTTGCTCTACCCCTTGGGATATCGTTCCGTTGCTGTTAGAAAAGGTAGAATAGAATACCTGTCCTATGGAATAGCTGCTCGTTCCTCCAGGGCCGGTCGCTTCACCACCGCTTGCTGTTGGAATTTCTTGTGCAAATAGGCCGAATGTACCGAGGAAAAGAAAGAAAACACATCTAAA
>CAZMDY010000191.1:0-3225 GCA_964565295.1 uncultured Aequorivita sp.
GTTGGCTTCGGCCAGGGTAGCCTCGTCGCCGGCGTCGGAGACGCCGGAGGCGATTGCGCGTACCTGGTCTTCACCCAGGCCATCGGAGCCGCCCCCGGGTGGGGTCGTTTCCAGGGCGGTGACGCGGCCACCGAGGCTGGTCAGTGCACCGTCGACCGCCGTCAACGCATCGCCCACGTTGCCGTGGCTTGCGCCCTGGATGACGTACGCCGGCGTGGTCCACGTGCCGTTGGTGAAAGCGGCCCCACCGCCGAGCAGCGTGGCGGTGGCAGCCCCCGTTTCGTGGAGCTGCGAGACATTGACCGCGTCGGTTGCCGCGGTGCCGGCGGCCACGTGCATCAGGCGTCGCTCGTTGCCGGTATCGCCGAAGGACACGGTGTTGGCCTCGTGGGCGACGGAGGAGGCGCCGATGGCGACGGAACTGGTGGCCGCCTCCTCGACCCGTGCGTGGCTGCCCACGGCCACGCCGCCTTCAAAATTGCCGATTGACGTCGCCAGGACCGTAGCATGGTAGCCGACGGCGATGCCGTAGTCGCCGTTTGCCAAAGCGATGCGGCCTGCAGCGAAGCTGGCTGTACCCGCCGCTACCGCGGCGACCCCGAATGCAACGGCATCCTGGCCGGTGGCACTGTTTCCGCGGCCCACCGCAATGCTGGCGGTGGCGGTGGCCTCGTTGTTTGATCCCAGCGCCGTGCTGTAGTAGCCGCTGGCGACGTTCAGGTATCCAGTGGCTACGGCTTCGTAGTTTCCGGCCCGGTTCCCGCTGCCGATGGCGATGCTGTGTTGGCTGATTGCAGTGTTCTCGCGGCCAATGGCGGTGCTGCCCTCGGCGAATGCGTTGTTGAGGACGCCTTGGGCCACGCCGGAGTCAGCGAGGACTTTGTTCATATACCCGACGGCCACCGACTGGAGCCCCTGGGCGTGGTTGCCAAGACCGAGCGCACTGCTTGAGACGCCCGTCGCCGAGTTGTCGCTTCCGACGGCGATGCCTGTTTCGCCGCTCGCCGTGTTCAAGCTGCCAACGGCAACCGAACCGTTGCCGCTGGCGTGGTTCTCGCTGCCCAGGGCGTTGCTGTAATTCCCGCTGGCGCTGTTGGCGGTACCGAACGTATTGGCGTATTCGCCCCACGCCTTGTTGTAGGCGCCGAACGCTGCGCTCGCCCGTCCGGAGGCCAGGTTGTTATCGCCGAATGCGTTGGCGTAGTCACCTCGGGCGTCGTTGGCGGAGCCAAATGCATTGCTGGCGGTGCCGGCGGCGGTGTTTGCGCGCCCGAACGCGCTGCTCTCCGCGCCCGTGGCTTGATTGATGTGGCCGAATGCGCTGCTTTGCGCGCCACCCGCCGTGTTGCCGTTGCCGAACGCGCTGCTGTCGTGTCCTTCGGTCCGGTTCCAGCGACCGAAGGCGGTGGAAATTTCGGCCGCGGTCGTGTTGTAGGTGCCGAATGCCGCGCTTCCATCGCCGCTGGCGTTGTTGACGTAACCGTACGCGGTCGCACCGGAGTGGCAGGTCGTGTTCGAAGCGCCATGTGCATAGCCCTGGTTCCTGCTCTCGCCTGGGTCCTGGTGCCATTCGCCGGTGACAGGGTCGTACGTCCAGCAATCCTGGGCCTGGGCCTGGGCGGGCGCGGCCACCGCCGCCATGGCGATGGCGAGGGCGATGGGCAGCAATGCCTGCGGACAGCGGTGGGTCGTGTAGTGCATGGTTGTCTCTCCGTGGATGTGGCGCCTGCTGGATGACGAGGCGCGAAAGCCTGTGCACCACACACGAGAGCCGGGCGCCGGAACTGACAGGCCCGCGCGCAGATCAGCGCGTCTGGAAATGCACTGTTCCCTTCAATCCGGCCACTTCGCCTTCAGGGTGGAAGCGGACGTGGAAATCGCTGTTCTGGCGCCGCAGGCGCAGGGGGCCCTCGACGCTGCCCGGATTGCCCGGGCTGGCCACCGCTTCCGCAGCCGTTCCCGCGCTGCTGCGCAGCTCGATCCGCACCGTGCCCTGCTCCACGGTGAAGTGCCCGGCCGCCACGGCCTGGCGCTTGCGGGTATCGGTGCGGATGGTCGCCGTGGTCGGCCGGTCGAATCGTTCGACGGTGACCGTGCAGTCCTTTTCAACGTGGTAGTCGGAGACATTGGTGCCGGCGCACTTCACCACCGCCGCATGTTGGGGCGGCGAGCAGGCCGACGCCATGAGGGCGGCGCAAGCCGCGCCGAGGCAGATACGCCGGATGGTCATGGATGGCTCCAGGTGTGCATGAAACAGGTCAATACCCGATGGCGATGGACGCCGTAGCCCCGGGGCTGCCGGAGGTGTCGGGGGTGAAATCGAGCTGCAGCTCACCGGCGGGTTCGTCCTTGGCGTCCCAGTCCCGGAGCTTCAGCGGACGCCGGGCGTCTCCATCCACGAGCGCCGCGGTGACCGCGTAGCGGCCGATCGGGATGTCTTCCAGGTAGGCGAGCTGCCGCCAGTAGTTGTCTCCGAGCCGCAGCACGAGGGTGCTGCCTTCGGAGCCGTCGACCAGCGGGCCGTCCGGCGCCAGGGTGATTTCGACGTTCTCCATTTCGTAGAAGCCGGTCTCGTTGAAGACCTTGACCAGCCCGCCGTAGTAGCCCCAGTCGTTGTCCAGCTTGCGCCCCTCCAGCTTCCAGGCGAAGTTGCGCACGGCGCCAGTGTCGTCAAAGGAATCGATGCTGTCCGGATGCAGTTCGAGCGAGTACGTCCGGCCGTTGTAGTCCTTCTTGATGGAGGCGTGGGCGCGCCATGCGCCGGGCTGGACCTTGAGTCGGTAAGTGCCGTCTTCGGCCGTGGAGCCGTTGATGTAGGAGGCATGGAACACGGTGTTGTCGAGCAGGATCTTCGCCCCGGCAATCGGGTTGCCGCGGGTGTCGACGACGGTCCCGGTGGCGTATCCGCTCGCAGGTCGCGAGGCGTCCACGCGGTCGGACTCGCAGCCTGTGAGCATGGCCAGGGCGGCCAGCAGGGCCGCGGCGGTGATGTTCTTGATCATGATTGGAACTCTTGAAGGTTGACCGGCGCCCGGCATGACCGGGGGGATATGGCCGGGCGCGGGCGCCGGTCGGTCGATCAGCGGCGGAACAGCCCGCGCAGCATGCCCTTGGCGCCTTCACCGGCGGCCTCGTTGCCGACCTCGCGCGCCGACGGCGCGCCCATGCCCGAGGGCAGCAGCATCGCGGTCGACTTGCTGCGCACGCGCACGCTCCAGCCGGGCC
>CAZMDY010000192.1:0-3191 GCA_964565295.1 uncultured Aequorivita sp.
TGGAGGGGATTCTCATTTTTGGCCAGCCCCAATTCCTTGTTTATAATAAGTTGGATAGCCATCGCCCGTCTAACGCTTTCTTCTGTAGGCGTAGTTATGGCTTCATCATAAGCATTTGTGTGAAGGGAATTGCAATTGTCATATATTGCATAAAGAGCTTGTAGTGTTGTGCGTATGTCGTTGAAGTCAATTTCCTGCGCGTGCAGCGATCTTCCAGAGGTTTGGATGTGGTATTTCAACATTTGCGCCCGTGGATTGGCACCGTACTTTTCTTTTAACGCCTTTGCCCAAATTTTTCGGGCCACTCTTCCGATCACCGCATATTCCGGATCTATTCCGTTACTGAAGAAAAAAGACAGATTTGGGCCGAATTCGTTGATGTCCATGCCGCGGCTCAAATAATATTCTACATAAGTAAACCCATTTGCCAAGGTAAAGGCGAGCTGCGTAATTGGATTGGCGCCAGCTTCGGCAATATGATATCCACTAATGGATACAGAATAAAAATTCCTAACCTTGTTCTCAATAAAGTATTCCTGGACATCCCCCATTAGCCGCAATGCAAACTCTGTTGAGAAAATGCACGTGTTCTGCGCCTGGTCTTCTTTTAGGATATCCGCTTGAACCGTACCTCTAACTTGTTGTAGGGTTTTGTATTTAATTTTGTTATAAACATCTGCTTCCAAAACTTGGTCCCCAGTTACGCCAAGGAGCATCAATCCGAGCCCGTTGTTGCTTTCAGGTAGTTCGCCGTGATATTTAGGACGATCAATTCCTTTTTCCGAATAAATTTTCTGGATCTTTTCTTCCACTTCCTTCTCCATTCCGTTCTCTTGAATATATTTCTCACAATTTTGGTCGATTGCGGCATTCAGGAAAAAGCCCAATAACATAGGAGCTGGACCATTTATGGTCATACTGACAGAAGTCATTGTATGGCTAAGATCGAATCCGGAGTAAAGTTTTTTTGCATCGTCCAAACAACATATAGATACTCCTGCATTTCCGATTTTTCCATAGATATCGGGACGATAGCCCGGATCATGACCATAAAGTGTAACACTGTCAAAGGCTGTGGATAATCTTTTTGCGGGCATTCCAAGACTTACATAGTGGAAACGCCTATTTGTCCGTTCTGGTCCGCCTTCCCCTGCAAACATCCGAGCCGGATCTTCCCCTGTACGTTTAAAAGGATATAGACCTGCAGTGTAAGGGAATTCTCCCGGTACATTTTCCTGCAAAACCCATTTCAAAAGGTCTCCCCACGCTTTGTATTTAGGCAAAGAAATCTTGGGGATTTGTGTGTGCGAAAGAGATTCAGTATGAGTTTCGATGTTTAATTCTTTCCCTCGTACCTTAAAACTATAAATTGGGGCTGTGTATCTCTCCACTTTTTTGTCCCAACCTTCGATTATGGCCCAGTTGTGTGGATCTAAGTTCAATTTTTCACGATCGAACTCTGCCAACAACAATTTCAGCAATTCCTTGTTCTCTTCACTATCTATAATGGGCTCAGAAACAATCCCAGCTTTATCCAATTTTAGGTTTACACCGGAAACGGTTTTCAATGTTTTGAAAATGCCATAAAGCCTTTGGGCCACTTCCGACTGCTCCTCGGCTTTTTTGTCATAAGCTCTATTATTTTCAGAAATTTCGGATAGATAGCGTGTACGTGCCGGTGGGATCACAAAAACCTTTTCCGACATTTCTTCAGAAATTTGATAATCGCTTTTAAGTTCAGAGGTGGTTTTCTCGACAATTTTTTCCATTATCGCCTTATACAATCTGTTCATTCCCGGATCATTGAACTGGGAAGCGATCGTTCCGTAAACAGGTAATTCCTCCTGTGGGGTGTCCCAAAGCAAATGGTTTCTTACGTATTGTTTTTTCACGTCGCGCAGTGCGTCCAGCGATCCTCTTTTGTCAAATTTGTTGATTGCCACCAAATCAGCGAAATCGAGCATATCTATTTTCTCTAACTGGGTTGCTGCGCCAAATTCCGGTGTCATTACATATAAGGAGACATCGCTATGCTCCAAAATTTCGGTATCACTTTGTCCAATCCCAGAAGTTTCAATAATAATAAGGTCATATTCCGCAGCTTTCAGAACCTCGATGGCCTCTGTTACGTATTTTGAAAGGGCCAAGTTGCTCTGGCGTGTTGCCAAGCTTCGCATATAGACCCGTGGCGAATTGATGGCATTCATTCGGATCCGATCGCCCAAAAGTGCGCCGCCTGTTTTTCTTTTTGAAGGATCAACCGACACTATACCAATTGACTTATTTGGAAAATCCAGTAAAAATCTTCGTACCAGCTCATCAACCAAAGAAGATTTTCCTGCGCCTCCCGTTCCGGTAATCCCGAGAACTGGAATCGTGCTATTTTTGTTTTTCTTGTGAATTATTTGAAGGGTTTCTTCAGCAACTTCAGGAAAATTCTCAGCAGAAGAAATAATCCTTGCAATAGCCCCCATCTCCTTTTTCTGGAGCTTTCCAAACTCGCCATTTAGTTTATCGCCAATAGGAAAATCAGATTGTTTTACCATATCATTTATCATTCCTTGAAGGCCCATTTCCCTTCCGTCATCGGGAGTGTAAATCCGCGCAATACCATAATCCATCAATTCCTTGATTTCATCAGGAAGTATCACCCCGCCTCCTCCACCAAAAATCTTGATGTGGTCCGCTCCCCTTTCCTGTAGCAAATCGTACATATATTTAAAATACTCATTATGTCCTCCTTGATATGAGGTCATAGCTATGGCATGGGCATCTTCCTGGATCGCGGTGTTTACCACTTCCTCCACACTTCTATCGTGGCCCAAGTGGATCACCTCCACGCCCGTGGCCTGGATAATGCGGCGCATAATGTTGATTGCGGCATCATGGCCATCAAACAGGGAAGCTGCCGTTACGATTCTTACTTTATTAATAGGAGCATAAGGTTTTATGGATTTCATCTTGAACGGATTATTTATATCTGGACGCAAATTTAATGAAAGCTTATGAAAAAGCTACTACATCAGTCATACGGTAATCTTCAAAAAAAACATTATTAAAATTATAAATAAATTAGTTGTTATAAATATATTGTTATAACTTAGCTAAATATTAACATATAAAACTAATATTATGAAAGCTTACTATCTACTTATTGTTTTGTCCTTTATATCTTTTATTATAGCCGGGAT
>CAZMDY010000193.1:0-3178 GCA_964565295.1 uncultured Aequorivita sp.
CGAGAAATGAATATTATATATATGCTATTGTCAATCAGTGTTTTTGTGGCGCTCATTTTTTTTGTGGCCTTTATTTATTCAGTAAAAAGTGGCCAATATGATGATACTTATACCCCCTCGGTCCGAATGCTTTTTGAAGACGAACTCGTAAAGGAAGGATCGCAGAAAGAAAATAAATCCAAGAAAAAACCAACAAAAGATATATAAATCAGATTATGGAAACCGAACAATTTTATTACGACAACCAAATTGTAAAGAAATTTATCAATGCCACCTTGTTTTGGGGAATAATTGGAATGTCTGTAGGCCTGCTTTTGGCCTTTATGTTTTTGTTTCCAAATTTAACAGACGGGATTTCCTGGTTAAGTTTTGGGCGGCTGCGTCCGCTGCACACCAATGCCGTGATCTTTGCATTTGTGGGAAACGCCATTTTTGCAGGAGTTTATTATTCCTCACAACGTTTGTTAAAGGCACGGAGGTGGAGCGATTTTCTTAGCAACCTAAACTTTTGGGGATGGCAGGCCGTAATAGTGGCTGCTGCTATCACCTTGCCGCTCGGATATACTTCCACCAAAGAATATGCTGAGTTGGAATGGCCCATCGATATTGTTCTGGCAATTATTTGGGTGGCATTTGGCATTAACCTTATAATGACCATGGTAAAACGGCGCCAACGCCATTTATATGTAGCGCTCTGGTTCTATTTGGGAACTTGGGTAACCGTAGCTGTTTTGCACATCGTGAACAGTATGGCGGTGCCAGTAACACTACTTAAAAGTTATTCGGCATATTCTGGGGTACAAGATGCCTTGGTCCAATGGTGGTACGGGCATAATGCTGTGGCTTTTTTCCTTACAACGCCCTTTCTCGGACTGATGTATTATTTTGTCCCCAAAGCCGCAAACAGGCCCGTGTACTCATATCGATTGTCGATCGTTCACTTTTGGTCCCTGATTTTTATTTATATCTGGGCCGGGCCGCACCACTTGTTGTACACATCACTACCGGAATGGGCGCAGAACCTTGGAGTCGCGTTTTCCGTAATGTTGCTCGCTCCGTCTTGGGGTGGAATGATCAACGGTCTTTTAACATTGCGTGGCGCTTGGGATAAAGTTCGTGTGGATCCTGTACTTAAATTTATGGTCGTTGCAATCACGGGTTATGGAATGGCAACTTTTGAAGGGCCCATGCTTTCATTGAAAAACGTAAATGCCATTGCCCACTTCAGTGATTGGATCATTGCCCACGTCCATGTGGGCGCCTTGGCCTGGAACGGATTCCTCACTTTCGGGATGATCTATTGGTTGGTACCACGGTTGTTCAAAACTAAATTGTTCTCCATACAACTTGCCAATGCGCATTTTTGGATTGGTACACTGGGGATTATAATGTACGCGCTTCCTATGTACGTTGCTGGATTTATGCAATCTTCCATGTGGAACCAATTCGATGTGGACGGATCACTTAAATATCCAAACTTCCTTGAAACCGTAATCCAGATCGAACCGATGTATTGGATGCGTGCCATTGGCGGAACGCTCTATATCACAGGTGCCCTTATTGCAGTATACAATGTGGTGATGACTGCCCGCAGAGGGAGTAAGGTTACTGACGAACTGGCTGAAGCGGCACCGTTGACCCCCGTTACAAAGAAACAGACTCCTGGTGAAGGTTATCATACTTGGTTAGAAAGAAGACCTGTGAAACTTACAATTTACGCCACAATCGCCATTTTAATTGGAGGTGCTGTACAAATAATCCCTTCTTTAATGGTAGATGATTATGTGCCGCGGATTGCGAGCGTAAAACCCTATACACCATTAGAACTTGAAGGACGCGATATATACATTCGAGAAGGGTGTGTTTCCTGTCATTCCCAAATGATCAGGCCGTTCAGAAGCGAAGTCCTGCGGTATGGCGAATATTCGAAATCGGGAGAATTTGTTTATGACCACCCGTTTTTATGGGGAAGCAAACGCACGGGGCCCGATCTACATCGCATCGGTGGGAAATATTCGGATAACTGGCACTTAAACCATATGTATGACCCCCAAAGTACTTCATCGGGATCTATCATGCCAGGATATAAATGGTTGATCAATGATCCATTGGATAAGAGTAAAACTGAACAGAAAATGAAAGCTCTGGTTAGTTTGGGAGTTCCTTATTCTGACGAGGAAATAGCAAATGCACAGCAATTGATGGATGAACAAGGTATCCAAATCTTGGAGAACCTATACAGTGATCCCGATTTCGTCACCACTTATGAAGCTGATAAAAAATATGCGGCAGAAAACAATTTGGAGTTTATAGAGATGAAGGATCGGGAAATTGTGGCATTGATCGCCTATCTACAGCGCTTGGGAACCGACATTAAAATTGAAAACGTCGAAGATGCTTCGGCACAAAATGAATAGCCATGTTAAAATTCGTAAAAGGAAATCTTGAAAACATCGATAACGTCCAGATTTATCCATTGATCTCATTGCTGATATTTTTTATCTTTTTTGTGGGTTTATTTTATTGGGTAATCACCGCCAAAAAGGAACATATTAAGGAAGTGAGCAATATTCCATTAGAGAACAATAACCAAAATGAAGAAGAATTATGAAAAACTGGATTGCAACTTTAAGGATTGCCATTTTTATGGTTTTCGCATTTATTGTGCTGGAAATCAGCATGGGTTCAGAGGGTTGGGCCATTGTTGAGTATCCCATAATTTGGGGAATACTGGTTTTTCTACTCTTTTTGGCCATCATTTTTGAAATGGTCATTGCCGCTGTGCAACGCGTTTTCTTTGAAAGTTTGGATGAGGAAGCGAAAGTTAGGTATCGCACAAATGAGAAGAACAGACAAGAAGCGCGTTTTTTAAGGATCAAGAATATCTATAAAAAATCGATCGGGACAACACCTTTGGCCGAAGAACAGGAAATAGTCTTGGACCACAGTTATGATGGGATTCGCGAATTGGATAACAATTTGCCACCATGGTGGGTGTATTTATTTTATGCCACTATCATTTTTGCGGTAGTATATTTATTGCGATACGAAGTGTTTGACGGAACCAACCAAATTGGGGAATACGAAATGGAATTGGCGGAAGCAAAATTGGCTTTTGAGGAATATAAGAAAAACAATGCGGATTTGATCGATGTGAACTCTGTGGAGCTTTTGACAA
>CAZMDY010000194.1:0-3168 GCA_964565295.1 uncultured Aequorivita sp.
GACGCCAGGTTTTCATCCTGGTAACAGGGGTTCGATTCCCCTACGGACTACAAGTTAGAACATAATAAAAATACAATGGCAAACCACAAGTCAGCATTAAAGCGAATCAGAAGCAACGAGACAAAACGTCTTCGCAACCGTTACCAGCACAGAACGGCTCGAAATGCTATGAAGAAATTCCAAGAGCTTACGGATAAAAAAGAAGCAGAAGAAATGTTTCCTTCCGTTATATCGATGATTGACAAATTGGCCAAGAAGAATATCATTCACGATAATAAGGCCTCCAACCTAAAATCGAATATGGCTAAGCATGTAAGTGCTCTATAATATTTCTGTTTGAATAAATGGAACAAAAAAAGCCTCCCAGGAAACTGAGAGGCTTTTTTAATAAATAATATGATCGCTCCTAAATCATTTAATTTGAACGGATGAAGGAACCAACTTCGAGAAATCGCCGCCATTACGGATAATATCGCGTACAATTGTAGACGAAATATTGGAAACGACAGGGGCGCAGACCAAGAAAATACTTTCAATTTCCGCCATTCCATAATTGGTTTGGGCTATGGGCTGCTCATAGTTTAGGTCGGTAGTATTGCGCAAGCCACGAACAATGAACCGGGCATTTTCAGAAATACAAAATGCAGCGGTCAGCCCAGTATAACTTTTGATTCGGATCTTCTCTCCTTTCAATGAGCCTTCAATAAACTGAATCCTTTCTTCCAAGGAAAACATAGTTTTTTTATCCGCATTTACACCAATGGCAATGATCAATTCGTCAAAAAGAGGAAGCGCTCTTTTGATAATATCCAAATGGCCTAAAGTTATAGGATCGAAAGAGCCAGGGAATATTGCGCGTTTCATAATTATAGGAAATTGGCTTACTAAGGTATATAGTTATTTCTTTAGGAAAAACCTTTTTTACAGAAACTTTGAAATCAATATCACCATTGCAGCTATTACTGTGGCCAAAACAACTCCTCGGGCCCTATAAATCTGCTTTTTTTTCAGAAATACAAAAAATGAAAGTAAATTGAGAATTGCCCCCAAAGCGATCAAACTACCAAGAAAGTCGTTTTCAACCGCCGCATGTAAAGTCGCTTCCAGGCTCTGATCTGATAGGAAGTAAATATAGAGATATATACCCGCTGCATTGGCCACCAGGCCTACAACAACACCAATAAGGATTTCTTTGATATGTGGTTTCATTTGTATGGAATTTTAGAAATAAAAGAGAAGATCACTTCCCCCTTCGATTGTGTTTTATTAATGCGTTCAGCCCATTGGTTTTCACACTAACTTAAAAATGACAACGAACAGATCAAAACTCCCAAGTATTCAACTCGTTGATTGCATGGTGGGCCGTTAAGTCGAATTGGACGGGAACTACGGATACATATCCTTGACCCAATGCCCATTCATCCGTATCCTTTCCTTTGTCCATATTCACAAATTCACCAGTAAGCCAGTAATAGTCGCGTCCCAGAGGATTAGTGCGCTTATCGAATCTCTCTTTCCAATGTGCATTTGCCTGGCGGCAAATTTTTATTCCCTTTATTTCCGAACTGTTCAATTTCGGGATGTTCACATTCAGAACCACGCCTTTTGGCAGCCCTTGTTTTAAAGTTTGCCGCGCAATGGTTTTTACTATCTTTAGAGAAGGATTGAAATCTGCTTCCAAAGATTGATCAAGAAGCGAAAACCCGATGGATGGGATTCCCAATGTCCCGGCCTCCACGGCGGCACTCATAGTTCCGCTATAAATTACGTTGATGGAGGAATTGCTGCCATGGTTTATTCCGCTGACACAAAGGTCAGGCTTTCGTTTAAGGACTTCATTTATGGCCAATTTTACGCAATCAACTGGTGTTCCGCTACAACTGTACTCCAGGTGAGTATATTCCTCGGCCAATTTTATTTGATTGCAATACACTGCATCATTGATGGTAATGGCGTGTCCCATCCCACTCTGCGGTGAATCTGGAGCCATTACGCATACATCCCCAATTCCAGTCATTACCGATATAAGGGCTCTTATTCCCGGCGCATTTATTCCATCGTCGTTTGTGACCAAAATTAATGGGCGTTTTTTTGTCATCTTTAAATTTTCAAAAAGCTAAAATACGGTTATTAATTTTCTTTTGTCAACCCTTGGGCCGCCAATTTGTTCGACAACAAAAATGGTTTAACAAAATATTATTGACAATGTCTTTTCATGGCACGGTTTTTTGTATACTTTAGACGTTTCCATAGATTTTAAGAATACTAAGAGAATTATGAGGATTTTAAAAAAGAATTTTAAGGTGCTGTTGCTTGCTGTTTTTGTAGCCGTGGCTTCGTGTAGCTTTACCACTAAGGAGTTTAATGAACCCGATAAGGATAAATTGTTGCTGGATCTTGTTACCTATGTAATTGAAAAGGGACACTACAACCCAAAAGAAATAAACGATGACTTTTCAATAGAAATTTATGATCATTATATCAAAGGGATGGATCCGTTGAAGCGTTATTTTCTTGCTTCTGATATATCGGAATTCAATCAGTACAAAACAGAAATAGATGACCAGATAAAAAACAAGGACTTAACATTCTTTAATTTGGTTCACAGTCGTTTTTTGCAGCGCATGGGAGATGTGAAAAAGATCTATACAGATATTTTGGAGAAGCCCTTTGACTTTTCCGAAAATGAAGTGATTGATGTGGATTACGAAAATTTAGAATATGCCCAGAACAATAAGGAACTGCAAGAGCGCTGGAGAAAGCAATTGAAGTTCACCTCTCTATCTGGGTACTATGACTTAATCGAAGACCAGAACAACCAAAAAAAGAACAAAAATACTTCTAACGAAAAAGGAAAAGAAAAAAGCACAAATAAAGAGGACAGTCCGAAAAAATCCAAAGAAGATTTTGTGCCTAAATCCTTGGCGGAATTAGAGGAAAAAGCGCGTGAAACCACTAAAAAATCATTGGATGAATATTTTGATTTCACCGATGACCTTCAACGGAAGGATTATTTTGCGGTATATCTGAACACCATTATTTCAGGATTTGACCCGCACAGCAATTATTTTGCGCCCCCAGATAAAGATCGCTTCGACCTTCAAATGTCGGGAAAACTTGAGGGAATAGGGGCGCGGCTTCAAAAAAAGAACGATTATATAACCGTAA
>CAZMDY010000195.1:0-3152 GCA_964565295.1 uncultured Aequorivita sp.
CTGACCCGTCGATTTGTTGACGTTTCACAGGATGTTATCATTAACATTGAAGACTGTTGAACCCTAAGGGGTAAAGAAGTTTCCCCATTGAAGAAAAATGAGGAAATTGTCGAGACCTTAGGAGCCAGAATCGTTGGACGAACCGCACTTAACGATGTTGTGAACCCCCTTACAAAGGAATTGTTGGTGGCTTCCGGAGATCATATCACGGAAGAAATTGCAGATGCAATAGAAGCGTCACCTTTGGATACCGTAGAAGTGCGATCCGCATTAACTTGCGAGGCAACCCACGGAATCTGTGCACAATGTTACGGCCGAAATCTTGCTACCAACAAAATGGTACAGCGAGGTGAAGCCGTGGGAGTTGTTGCGGCACAATCCATTGGGGAACCTGGAACCCAGCTTACGCTACGTACCTTCCACGTTGGAGGTATTGCCGGAAACATTTCTGAACAGAATAAGCTTACTGTCAAGTTTGATGGAATAGCCGATATCGAAGATTTGAAAACCGTTAAAGGTGAGGATGCCCAAGGGAAAACTGTGGATATAGTTATTTCTCGAACCGCAGAATTAAAGTTGGTCGATGCGAAAACAAAAATCACATTGAGCACAAACAATATTCCTTACGGTTCCACACTTTATGTGAAAAACGGCGATTCTCTTAAAGCTGGCGATGTAGTATGTTCTTGGGATCCTTATAACGGGGTGATTATTTCAGAATTTTCTGGAAAAATTAAATATGAAAATGTTGTTCAAGGGGTCACATTTCAAGTGGAAATCGACGAACAGACTGGTTTCCAAGAGAAGGTAGTTTCAGAATCTCGGGATAAAAAGAAAATTCCTACAGTTCATATTTTGGGCAAAAATGACGAGGTCATACGCTCTTATAATTTACCTGTTGGAGCCCACATTATGGTGGACGATAACGAGAAAATTAAGATTGGGCGCGTACTTGTCAAGATCCCACGTAAATCGGCAAAAGCCGGTGATATTACGGGAGGTCTACCCAGAGTTACGGAGCTTTTTGAAGCACGAAATCCTTCCAACCCAGCAGTTGTAAGTGAGATTGATGGCGTTGTTTCTTTCGGGAAAATTAAACGTGGTAACAGGGAAATCATCGTTGAATCCAAATTGGGCGATTTGAAAAAGTACCTGGTTAAACTGTCCAGTCAGATCTTAGTTCAGGAAAATGACTTCGTTCGTGCGGGAATGCCACTTTCAGATGGTTCCATAACTCCAGAGGATATTCTTCGGATCAAAGGGCCATCAGCAGTACAGCAATATCTTGTGAACGAAGTTCAAGAGGTATATCGACTGCAAGGGGTAAAGATCAACGACAAGCATTTTGAAGTTGTGGTTCGCCAGATGATGCGTAAAGTTAAGATTGAGGATTCTGGAGACACAACGTTCCTTGAAGACCAACTGGTCCATAAAGATGATTTTATACATGAAAATGATAAGATTTTCGGAATGAAAGTAGTCGTTAATGCTGGGGATTCAACTAACTTAGTAGAAGGTCAGATCGTTTCTGCTCGTGCTCTTAGAGATGAAAATTCTTTGTTGAGGCGAAATGACAAAGTTTTGGCCGAAGCACGTGATGCCGTACCCGCTACTGCTACACCTGTTCTTCAAGGAATCACAAGAGCATCGTTGCAGACCAAATCGTTTATTTCGGCAGCCTCTTTCCAAGAGACCACCAAAGTGTTGAATGAAGCCGCAGTAGCAGGAAAAGTCGATACTCTGGAAGGTTTGAAAGAAAACGTAATCGTAGGTCATAAAATACCGGCTGGTACAGGTATGAGAAAATATGATACGGTTATCGTGGGCTCCAAACAAGAATTGGAAGAGATGAACCGTGCTAAACAAGAAGTAAATTATAATTAATATTGAGAAAAGGTGCGATTTTTAAATTGCACCTTTTTTTATTTAAAGTTGAACGTCGTTGTGAATATAATTCTAACGTCCAAAAACCAATAGTAAAATGTCAGATCAGAAAAAACAACAGCCGAAACAAGGACAAATAAATATTGAACTGGATGAAACTGTTGCACAAGGTATTTATAGCAACTTGGCCATCATCAACCATTCTGTTTCCGAATTTGTGGTGGACTTTGTGACTATAATGCCAGGAGTCCCAAAGAGCAAGGTGAAGTCCAGGATTATCCTCACTCCGCAACATGCCAAACGGTTTTTGAAAGCATTGAACGATAACGTAAAACGATTTGAAAACGCCCACGGTGAAATCAAGGACTACGATCAACCGCCCATACCCTTAAACTTTGGTCCCACGGGAGAGGCTTAAGATTATAATCCAGTTAAAAGCTGGATTTTTTATTGGTTAAAGGCATATTTTCCACTTTTAGGTTTTGAACCGTTTTTGTTTATGTTTCAGAAAATTTAAACTCCTTAAAGTTTGCCGATCAGCACCCGCAGGTGTTTCTTCCAAAAGCTTTTCAATATTGGAATTCGAAAACTGGGTGAATTTACCGAAACAAAGGGCATAGAGTGACGAGTCAATAACTTCTGAAAATATCCATACCTTCTTTTGTGTTAACCTCCAATTGTCTATTTTAGTATTTCGTATTCGGATAGTCTTTTCGTGGCTTGAATCATTATTATTTACCCTAAACCCCCGGTCGTATGAGTGGAGAGACTTCTATTTTATTAATCCTTCTGGGAATAAGTCTCGTTTATTATTTGGTTCAACCTCAAGAGATTAATTATTTTTACGGCTTTAGAACTAAAAAATCTTTGAAGAATTCTAAAAACTGGAAAAAAGCAAATAGCTTAGCTGCTAAGGGCTGGCTCTATATTATGTCTGTGAATTTAGTGTTTTCCATTTTACTCACCCAAATCTGTAAATTTTCTTCCTATAGTCTGCTCGCAGTAGTGTTGGCAATAGAGTTTATCGGTCTTTTTTGTTTTGTCGAGAGAAAATTGGATTAATAAGCCGGATTAGATGGGAGTTCTTGGTTATTTGATATAATTTGATGTGTTGAAAAGAATAAAGAATATCCTGTTAAAGTATAATAAAGTTGCTTCGGCATTTAATAATATGAAACATTAGCGTCCGATAAAAATTTTTGTTGAAGCCTGTTGTCCTGAGCCGAGCCGAAGGGTTTTGGGCGATGCAAAAAAGAAAAGAGGTCGAA
>CAZMDY010000196.1:0-3146 GCA_964565295.1 uncultured Aequorivita sp.
TCTGTCCAATATTCATACGGGACGGTACACCGAGTGGGTTCAAAACAATATCCACTGGAGTTCCATCATCCAAGAACGGCATATCCTCGTCGCGGACAATTCGGGCTACAATACCTTTATTTCCGTGACGACCGGCCATTTTGTCCCCTACTTTTAGTTTACGTTTTTTAGCAACATAAACTTTGGCAAGTTTTAAAATACCGGATGGAAGTTCGTCTCCAACTGAGATGGTGAACTTTTCACGGCGCAAGTTTCCTTGTAGGTCGTTCTCCTTTATCTTATAATTGTGCATCAAATCTGCTACCAATCTGTTGGTCGCATCATCGGTTGTCCAAGTACCGCCTACTAAATGGGTATAATCATCAACCGAATTGAGCATTTTTAGGGTAAACTTTTTCCCTTTTGGGAATACAACCTCGCCCAGATCGTTACTGATACCTTGAGCAGTTTTTCCTCCGACGATTGCAAAAAGCTTCTCCACCAACAGATCCTGAAGGGCTACGAATTTTGCTTCGTATTTTGCCTCAAGTTCGGCGATATCTTCTTTGTCCTTTGCGCGTTTACGTTTATCCTTAATAGCACGGGCGAACAGTTTTTTGTCTATTACCACGCCATTCAGGGAAGGTGATGCCTTAAGGGAGGCATCTTTTACATCTCCTGCTTTATCTCCAAAAATAGCACGTAACAATTTTTCTTCGGGCGTAGGGTCGCTTTCACCTTTTGGGGTAATTTTTCCAATAAGGATATCCCCAGGTTTTACTTCGGCCCCTATTCGAATCATTCCGAATTCATCCAAATCTTTGGTGGCTTCTTCCGAAACGTTAGGAATGTCATTCGTTAATTCTTCGTTACCCAATTTTGTATCACGGACTTCCAAAGAATATTCATCAACGTGGATTGAGGTAAAAATATCCTCTCGAACCACTTTTTCGGAAATTACGATTGCATCCTCAAAGTTATACCCTTTCCAAGGCATAAAGGCAACTTTCATATTTCTTCCAAGTGCCAATTCTCCTTTTTCTGTCGCATAACCTTGGCAAAGCACCTGTCCTTTTGTTACTCTATCACCTTTTCGAACGATAGGCTTCAAGTTTATGGAGGTACTTTGGTTTGTTTTTCGGAATTTTATGAGTTGGTACGTTTTTAAATCACTTTCAAAACTGACCATTCGTTCTTCCTCTGTGCGATCGTACTTAATGGATATTTCGTTCGCATCAACATATTCAACTACTCCATTTCCTTCGGCATTGATCAAAACCCGGCTGTCGGAAGCTACTTGTCTTTCAAGACCGGTTCCAACAATTGGAGAATCGGCAATTAACAATGGTACGGCTTGGCGCATCATATTGGATCCCATCAGTGCCCGGTTTGCATCATCGTGTTCGAGGAATGGAACCAAAGATGCTGAAATGGACGCTATTTGGTTTGGCGCTACGTCGGCGTAATTTAAAGTTGTGGGCTCAACCAGGGGGAAGTCGCCCTCCATTCTGGCAATAACTCTATCGGTATCGATTACTCCATTGCCCGTTAAAGGAATATTGGCTTGCGCAATGTGCATATCTTCCTCCTCTTCGGCAGAAAGATAGACTGGATCATTTTTGAGATCTATTTTTCCGTCAGTAACTTTACGATATGGAGTTTCGATAAACCCAAGATTGTTCACTTTGGCATATACTGAAAGCGAGGAGATAAGTCCAATGTTTGGACCTTCTGGAGTCTCAATTGGACAAAGTCTTCCGTAATGGGTGTAATGAACGTCTCGCACCTCAAATCCTGCACGCTCCCTTGAAAGACCTCCAGGCCCAAGAGCAGAAAGACGACGCTTGTGCGTAATCTCAGCCAAGGGATTGGTCTGGTCCATAAATTGGGAGAGCTGATTGGTTCCAAAAAACGAATTGATAACGGACGAAAGTGTTTTGGCATTGATCAAATCTATGGGGGTAAACACTTCATTGTCACGAACGTTCATTCGTTCACGTATAGTCCGAGCCATTCTGGCAAGTCCTACTCCAAATTGTTGTGACAATTGTTCTCCAACCGTTCGTACCCTTCGGTTGCTAAGATGGTCAATATCATCTATCTCTGCTTTGGAATTGATAAGTTCTATCAGATATTTAACGATAGTGATGATATCCTCTTTGGTAAGCACTTGCTTTTCCATAGGGATATCAAGGTTCAGTTTTTTGTTCATTCGATAACGACCTACTTCTCCAAGATTATATCTTTGGTCGCTAAAGAATAGCTTGTGGATAATACCACGGGCGGTCTCCTCGTCTGGCGGTTCAGCGTTACGAAGTTGTCTATAAATATGCTCGACCGCTTCTTTTTCAGAGTTGGTCGGATCCTTTTGTAAAGTATTGTGGATGATGGCATAATCGCCCAAATGGTTATCTTCTTTATGCAATAAAATTGCTTTGGATCCTGAGTCCAGAATTTCTTCTATATGTTCTTTTTCCAGAACTGTGTCCCGGTCCAAAATGATTTCATTTCGTTCGATGGACACCACTTCGCCGGTATCTTCATCAACAAAGTCTTCATGCCAAGTTTTCAACACACGAGCCGCCAATTTTCGTCCAACATACTTTTTAAGTCCAGTTTTGGTGGCCTTTACTTCTTCTGCAAGGTCGAATATTTCAAGTATATCCTTGTCTCTTTCAAATCCAATGGCACGGAAAAGTGTGGTTACAGGTAACTTTTTCTTACGGTCGATATAAGCGTACATTACGCTATTGATATCGGTTGCAAATTCGATCCAAGAGCCTTTAAATGGAATTACCCGGGCGGAATACAATTTGGTGCCGTTTGCGTGGAACGACTGTCCAAAGAACACCCCTGGAGATCTGTGAAGTTGTGAAACCACAACCCGCTCAGCTCCGTTGATGCAGAATGTTCCGCTTGGGGTCATATAGGGAATGGTGCCGAGATAAACATCTTGAACTATAGTTTCAAAATCTTCGTGTTCGGCATCGGTGCAATAAAGTTTTAGTCGGGCTTTCAGCGGGACGCTGTACGTTAGTCCTCTTTCGATACATTCTTGAATCGAATATCTTGGCGGATCTACAAAATAGTCCAAAAACTCTAAGACAAATTGGTTTCGGGTATCGGTTATAGGGAAATTTTCCAAAAAGGTTTTATACAATCCTTCT
>CAZMDY010000197.1:0-3108 GCA_964565295.1 uncultured Aequorivita sp.
CCTTTAGTTTCGCCATTTGAGGCAAAATAGCGCGGATTTTCAAATCCACTCATAATGGAATCCTTTTTTATAAAAGTATATCGATCCACAATTACTATTTTTTGGGAATTGCTCACCACAACATAAGCCTCATTATCCGCAAAGCCCATGGACTGGACCACATTCCCAAGATCTGAACCGTTTACTTTTTGATAGATTTTATGTTCAACAGTTGCAAAATCATCTGAAATATAAGAGATGGTTCCAGTTCCGTTATTAAATGGTCCTTCATTGGTAATTAAAACACCCTTTTCATAATCGGCTGGGATTGGCACCGGTTGATTGTCGTCATCACTGCTGCAGGAAGCAAAAACCAACATTAAGGAAGCAAAGGACAATAAATGGATTTTCAAATGTTTCATTTGTTTATATATTAAAGTTTAAAAAGATTTCGAAATTTCTGGAAGGCATAGGCCGGTAGGCCACGTTTTCATAATAAGTGTTGAAAATATTCTTCACGCGACCACCGATTGAAATATTTGGGTTGGTCGAAAAGCTGTACTCCGCCCCAAGATTGAAGATTGTAGATGCTTCCACGAAATCACTATTGTCCGTGGTGGTAAAAGCCGTTCCCGTGTAGATTCCCTGAACATAGGCTGTCAGATTCTTAAATTCGTAGTTCAGAGAAATATTTCCACTGTGGTAAGGCACGTAGATCAGTTGTTTGTTTTTGTCCTTATCTGCTGCATTCGTATAGGAATAAAGCACCCGCGCATCCACTTTTTGATTCTTATCAATGCGAATTCCATAAGTTGCCTTTGCCTCCACCCCAAGATTTTGAGCCCGCGATATATTGGATGGTCTCCACATTGAACCGCCCCCTGGCACCCATTTGATCAGATTTTCTGAGGAAATATAATACGCCGCCAAATCGAAATCCAAATTGCCAAATGTGAATTCCTGACCTAATTCCACTTGATAAGAAGTTTCAGGTTTCAGTTCATAATTTCCGCCTGCGTACCAGTATAGATCATTAAACGTTGGCACTCGATAGTTTTTTGAGCCATTCAACCGAAGCGCATATTTTTCTGAAAGTGCCCACTTGGCATCCGCAGAAAAAAGCAAGGGATTATCAAAGTCAGTTGTAAATTCCTTCCGAAGATTTATGCCGTAACTAAAGTTTTTCGACAGCTTGTGATTCATCAACACAACAGCCGAAAATGTTTTTCGGTCGTTATTACCAGTGTTATCTCCTTCTGCCCCGATAAATGTATATTCCGCCTTGGCTTTCATCCTTACACCTTTGGCCACCATCGTTTCAGATTCCAATCCACCTATAATCGTGTTTGCACGTCCTTCAGAAAAATCAATCCCTTCCGTATCCGGGTAATACCGAAACTGCTCAAAAAGATGCGCTATTTTTGCTGTGGTATTAAAACGTCCATATTTCTGACGTATCTGCCAGAGATTTCTGGTGTTTACATCCTTATAACCATCGCGGCCGATTGTATTTAAACTCCCTGAGAAATCCCTATCATTATGGGAATATTCAGAATTCCAACTCACCACTCCCCGATTCAACCTTCGCGCTTGGTTCAGTTTTGCGGTAAACCGTAAATATTCTCCGTGAGTGTTTTTTTTGTTCTTTCCTATGTAATCATAATCGTTTTCGGAACTAATAAAATCAATGCCCACATTCAAATAATGATCGCCCCAGGTTCTTGTTGTACTTGCATTTCCGCCCAAGGTGGAAAAACTTCCATAACGCAATCCCACTTCCGTCCGATCTGCATCATTAAAGGAAAAGTTGTTGTTCAGATGAATACTTCCACCCACCGCGCCACTGCCGTACTGCACACCGCCGCCGCCACTTCTTATGGATATTTCATCGTAACCAAAAGGCGAAATAACGTTGAAATCCGTCTGGCCCGTAAAAATGGAATTGATATTGATCCCGTTCCAGATAACCGCTGTTTGGGAAGCATTTGTACCTCGAAAGGACGGAGAGGACACCATGCCGTTTCCATTTTCCTTAAAATACACTGCGGAATTGTACCGCAACACATCGGTCAGGGAAGCAGGATTTCTTTTCATTACCGAATCGGCAAGCATCTCGAGTTTGAAACCTTTTGAAAAATGTATGAGTTTGGTATCGGAAAGAATGACTTCCGGCAATTTTTGAATGGAGTCCAGTTGTGCGAAAGCTACTGCCTGGCACAAAAAAACAATTGATAGGATATGTAAACCGCGTCGATTCATAATTCAACCTTTATCCCGAAAGTTTGATAGTTTATGTTATGATCTGGGCAGGTCTCCTGGCTTGTCATCTGTGCTACCTTCCCATTCCGGATTAGGGAACAGTGGTTTTGAAGAATGCACGCCCAAAATTTATCCGGGCCGACTTACAGTTGCGGGAACAGCATAGGAATCAAGAATTAGAACCGGAAAAGTTCGTCTTTCACCTATTTCCCTTTTAAGAGCATTTCCTTTGATATGGAAAAGTGCTCACCAAAATCAAGGCAAAGATACAAGGTAAAATTTAATGGGGAAATGAAATGGTGTAAAGTTTCGGGTGGTACGTAAAACTCACAAAACTGAATTGCGCGGATTCTTTACATAAATTTGTACGTACCGAATTAACTCGTTTCATCATCCAAAACTGCCAAAAAATAATTTCTCACTTTTCACTTTTAACTATTCACTATCAATTATTCAATTAACCCCGTTTATGATACCTTTGCAAAAAATAAGTGTTTGGGCCAATCCAGCCACAACTATTTTGCTATGCCCATATTTCAAAGAACTTTTTTATTATTCTTAACCATTTTAATCCTTTTTTCATGCAACGATGAGAGGAAGGAAAAGGCGGTTTCTACTACTGCAACGCAAATTGAAATTCCAATAAAATACGCCCAAGGATTTGAAATAGTGGACAATGGAAATTATAAAACCATTACTTTAAAAAATCCATGGCCCGGCTCAAATCAGCGCTTTAAATATGCCTTGATTGAAAAAGGGGTCACGCTGCCCGATCCCGAAAATTTTGATGCGGTGGTGGAAATTCCCATAGAAAGAATCGTCGTTACTTCCACCACCCACATTCCCTCCTTGGAATCGCTCGGGGAAATT
>CAZMDY010000198.1:0-3096 GCA_964565295.1 uncultured Aequorivita sp.
TCAGAAAGAACAATTTGGCTGGATCGAGGTGATCTGCGGATCGATGTTTTCGGGCAAGACCGAGGAGCTGATCCGAAGATTGAAACGCGCCCAATTTGCCCGCCAGAAAGTAGAGATTTTCACTCCTTCAATTGACACGCGATATGCGGAGGATTCGGTGATCAGCCACGATCAAAATCAAATTCGATCTACGCCTGTTCCCGCGGCCGCAAACATTCCAATTTTGGCAGATTCGTGCGATGTCGTTGGGATTGATGAGGCCCAATTTTTCGACGATGAGATCGTAAAAGTTTGCAACGACCTCGCCAACCGTGGAGTGCGGGTTATTGTTGCCGGCTTGGATATGGATTTCAAAGGCAATCCATTTGGTCCAATGCCTGCCCTTATGGCAACAGCAGAATATGTAACCAAAGTCCACGCAGTTTGTACAAGAACTGGAAATCTGGCACATTATAGTTATCGAAAAGCAAAAAGCGATGCCTTAGTGCTTCTGGGAGAAACAGAAGAGTATGAACCTTTGAGCAGGGCAGCTTTTTTTAAGGCCAAATCTCGCGATAAAGCCGTAAAGGAGGAAAAGGGAAATGATCCTGCGGACACTTTTCACAATCCAAAAGTGAATAATTCTTAATTCCATAACGTCCTGGCCCGGTCTGTGTCGGCTCGTTGCTTACTTATAACCGATCAATATATAACAATAAATGCCAAAAGCCACTGAAACGATATTGGAGATTGACCTTAATGCCTTAGAAAGTAATTTTCGCTATCTCGCCTCAAAAATCTCCTCAGAAACAAAAATGCTTGCCGTGGTGAAAGCTTATGGTTATGGCAGCGATTCCATAGCCATCGCAAAGGAATTGGAATTGCTGAATGTTGATTATTTGGCAGTCGCCTACACAAAGGAAGGTACTGCATTACGAGATTCGGCAATCGAAACCCCAATTATAGTTCTTCATCCCCTTCCCATGGGGTTTGATGAAATGATCGATCGTTGTTTGGAGCCAAGTATCTATTCCAAAAAAATATTGGATGTATTTATTTCGTTGGCAGAAACCAAGAAGCAGAACGCGTATCCAATTCATCTTAAATTTAATACAGGTTTAAATCGATTGGGGTTTAATCGTGCTGATATTCCATATATCATTGACAAACTGTCCAACACCAAAAGCGTCCGTGCGAAATCAATATTTTCACATTTGGCCGCAAGTGAGGATTTGAATGAAAAAGATTTTACTAAAAGACAAATTGGGGAGTTTCGTATTATCTCTGAGGAAATGATTTCGAAACTTGGATACCGTCCTTTGCTCCACTGTACCAACACGTCTGGCATTGTTAATTTTCCCGAAGCGCATTTCGATATGGTCCGTACAGGCATCGGACTTTATGGCTATGCAAACAGCGACGAAGAAAACAAACATTTGAAACCTGTGGGAACATTGAAAACCGTTATTTCTCAAATACATATTGTGGAAAAAGGGGAGAGTATTGGATATAATCGTGGTTTTTTCGCCGATCGAACAATAAGGTCCGCAACTTTGCCCATCGGTCACGCCGACGGGATTCCACGCTCGTATGGAAAAGGAAAAGGGTGGGTGACCATCAATGGACAAAAAGCGCCAATACTGGGAAATGTTTGTATGGATATGATCATGGTTGACGTAACTGACATAGATTGTGAAGAAGGGGAAGAAGCGATCGTTTTTGGCCCAAATGCCACTGCCGATAAGTTGGCCGCAGCTTCAAATACTATTTCCTACGAACTCATTACAGCCGTTTCCCAACGTGTAAAAAGAGTAATAAGAAGAAATAAGGAAAGACTACCAGACCAAAAGCTATAAAATTAATTTGACTAAATTTACCTTTGCTAACCCCTAAATCAAAAAATATGTTAAAAGAGTTCAGAGATTTTATTATGACCGGCAACGTTATTGACCTTTCTGTTGCTGTTATCCTCGCCGGAGCTGTAGGATTGGTAGTAACTGGTTTTACCAACGATATGATTATGCCCATTGTCGGACATTTTGCTGGAGGCATGGACTTTGCCGATATGAAAGTTATATTGGCCGAAGCCACAATAGATGCCGATGGCAATGTTGTAGAGCCCGAAAATGCAATTATGTATGGTAGATGGATAAATTCCATAATAAACCTTATTATCGTAGGTTTTGTCCTATTTATGATAGTAAAGGCCTATGGAAAAGTGCGCAAGAAAAAAGAAGAAGCTCCAGCCCCGGACCCAGGCCCTTCAGAACTGGATATTCTAAAGGAAATCCGTGATGAACTTAGAAAAAATTAAGTCCTACATGTAATAAAATATTGCTGATTTATACTTTTTTTCAAAACCTTCCACATCATTTTGTGGTAACAAGAATGCGGAAGGTTTTTTTATCTTGATGCAGTGGTATAATCACTGCAAAATGTATTTTTGCGGAGCATAGACAATGCCCACAATTTGGGAGGTATTAGGATACCAAGGGGAATCTATGGATAAATTTCAATAAATAAATTTCTTGAAACAAATGAAATTAGCAATTATCGGTTCAACGGGAATGGTTGGAGGTACAATGTTGAAAGTATTGGAGGAACGGAATTTTCCATTGGATGAATTGATCTTGGTCGCTTCCGAAAAATCCGTTGGGAAGGAATTGGTATTCAAAGGAAGGCCACATAAAGTAATCGGTTTGGAAACGGCTTTGGAGCAACATCCAGATATTGCGCTTTTTTCCGCAGGAGGCTCTACTTCCTTAGAATGGGCACCTAAATTTGCTGCGATGGGAACCACAGTTATCGACAATTCCTCTGCTTGGAGGATGGATGCAGACAAAAAGCTGATTGTTCCTGAAATAAACGCCCATTTACTGACAAAAGAAGATAAGATAATTGCCAACCCAAACTGCTCTACTGTACAGCTGGTAATGGCCTTGGCACCGCTTCATATAAAATATAAAATGAAACGGGTCGTAGTTTCCACCTACCAATCGGTTTCTGGAACGGGACAAAAAGCAGTAACACAGATGAATAATGAAATCGCAGGAATAAAAGCCGAAATGGCCTATCCATATCCAATCCATTTGAATGCGCTGCCCCATTGTGATGTTT
>CAZMDY010000199.1:0-3086 GCA_964565295.1 uncultured Aequorivita sp.
CTATATTGATGACCTGAATTCCGCCATTCAGAATTCAGAGTTAAAGGTTTAGGCGTTTTTTTTTAAATTATTCTAGCGATTCAATATGCTTTTCATATTGCTTAATGAATTTTCTGATAGCTAAGGTAACTGGCTATCACTTCACTTTTAGAAGTATTGCTCACATAAATCCCGTTTTTAATATGATGAAACAATATTTAATCTGCATTCTTTTATTCTCACTTTGTGGCTGTTCACAACCTGAAAAATCTACTGAAGTGACTAAACAATCTTATCAGGTATATACAGAGGCACAGAAAAAAATCATAGAAGAATATAGTACCCATTGCGCCAAAAACCACCTTTACACTTTTGAAATGAAAGAATGGCAAGAGTGTCTTGATAAAGGTTTGGAAAAAGACAGTACAATATCCTACCTATGGCAACAAAAAGCCATGCCGTATTTTAAGGCTCGAAAATATGAAGTTGGAATGGCTTATTTAGATAAAGCAGTACAATACAACAAACGAAAATACCTTCCCTACAGAGCCTTTATAAAGTGTATTTTTTCCAAAAACTATCAAGAGGCCATTGTGGATTTTGAAGAGGCAAAAACTATTGAAGGGAACAGTTATGAGATGGATCATACCTATAATTTCTATATAGCTCTTTCGTATTTACAGTTAAATGAATTTGATAAGGCGGAAAAAATATTTGCAGAAGATATCCAGGATCAAGTGAATAAATTTCAGGATGGCGCCCATTTTTTGGATCTATTTTATTATGGAATTACAAAATATGAACTGGGAAAATGGGAAGAAGCAATTGAACATTTTGATAAAGCGTTAGAAACCTATCCAACCTTTGCCGAAGTGCTCCTTTATAAAGGTATATGCTTGGCGAGATTGGAGAGATTGGATGAAGCAAAACCTTTTATCCTTAGCGCCAAGGAAGAAGGTCAGAAGGGAAATACCTTCAACGAAGATAATGCGATTTATGAATTGTACCCTTATCAATACCAATGGAATAATGGCCACCACTAAGAAATGATTTCCTTTGCTTTTTGAAAACCATTTTCAAAAAGTTGAGAAATTTCAGAAAGCAAAATATTTTTCCATCAAACATTTGAAGTTTTCATGGATCGCCTAAGTGGGGTGAATAAAATAAAAATTCAGAATTCAATAATTCACCCCCTCTTCAATTCCAACTTCTCCGCAAAATAATCGCAGAAATCGCGCATGGTATCGGCCATTTTATCATCATTGGTGGCCCGTTGGAATGTGTCTGCCATTGCGCTTAAGGATTGATGGAAAAATACCTTCATTTCGTCCAAGGGCATATCCTTGGTCCAAAGATCGATTCGTAACGATTCTTGGTTTTTGTGGTCCCAAACGGAAAGCATCACAGCCTTGGTGGCTTCATCCGTAACGCCTCCATCCTCAGCGGTCCAGCGGATCGCGTTTGGAATTTTATTTTCATCAAGCTCAACCTTGAGCTTTATTTCAGATGTATGTTTTGTCTTCATTATTTCTTCGGTTTGTATTTTGAATCTTTAAAAATTTCGTCGGCATCGGTCACCATCAACCTTTGAACCTTAACGGAATTGTTTTCCATATAGGCACGTACGATCTTCCAGCCGAGGTAGCGTCCCAACATTCCAGGGGATTCGTTGTCTATTTCAAGATAGAATTTTGAAAATGGTGCAGGATTGATAAACCGTGCGCCCAATCTCTGATCGGTACTATAGAGCATTTCATTCTCAATAAAATAACGCCACATATAAAGCTCATTTTCCTCGGCCCAAGTATATTCTTCCTCCGTATAACCAATCTTAACAGCGTCAGAAGTATTAGGCATCCAAAGATCTATTAGATAAAGTTGTTTTCCATAATAAATGATCTGACTCAAAAAGGCCGCATTTCTCGGGGGCTTTACAAATTGTTGTGCGTAAACTTCTGCCACATTGGGTCCAACCTGTGAAGGCTCCATGGTCTTGGCAATATATCTGTCTACCCCCAAATAAAATGGATGATCGCTTCCCAAGTAGGTGTCCAGTGCAATTATCAACAGACTATCGGCCAAAATAACTTTGTTCCTGTAATCAACATCGGAAGTTGTGGTTACCACCTTGGGTGCTTCAAATTTTGGAAAATAATACTTTATATGCTGAAAAAGCGAAACGAGAACATCTTCCAATTCGCTGTTGTCTGGAAAACTTTTAAACACTTCCTGTTCCAATTGGACCTGTAATGTATCCGTCAATTTTTCGACCCAAACACTGTCGTTGTACTGCTGCGGAAAAAACAAGGGATACGTTGCTTTCAACTGAGGAAGATCATCCGTCGAAGCAGCAGCAAATTCCTTATCGAAACGGATAAACTCAATCTCCATTGGAATTTTTTCAATCTCTTTTTCCAGATCGCTACGTTTATTGCACGAAACAAAAAAAAGGACAAAAAACAAAGGAAAGAGCAGTCTTCTGGCCCAAAAATAATTTTTCCGTCGTTGATAAAAAGTCAAATCTAAAATTTCCATCTGTCGTTTTTTATGTCTAAACGTTCCTTTCCCAAGAAATCTTGTGTGGGGATATGCCGTTATATTTTTTAATTTTATCTTTAACTTTTACTGAAGTGCAAAGGTACTTTTTAGTTTTGATTCCTAAAATGGAATTGTTTAATGACTGGAAAGCCCTGCCACGATAAAAAGAACCCAAAAAACGAAATCATGAAAACCCAAAAAGTGATTGACCATATTGTGAACTGGTTGGAAACGTATGCAAAAAACGCTAACATTCAAGGTTTTGTGGTTGGCATTAGCGGGGGAATAGACTCTGCCGTAGTTTCCACACTTTGTGCGCAAACTGGAATGCCGACCCTTTGTGTGGAAATGCCCATTCACCAAGCGGAAAACCAAGTTTCGCGCGGCAAAGAACACATTACCTTTCTTACAAACAAATACGCCAATGTCAGGAGCAAAGAGATAAATCTAAGCCCAGTTTTCGACCAATTTTCCGCACAGATGCCTTTAACTAACAACGAAAGTGCTTTAAACCTTTCCCTTGGAAATTCCCGGGCACGATTGCGGATGACGACATTATATTTTTTGGC
>CAZMDY010000200.1:0-3039 GCA_964565295.1 uncultured Aequorivita sp.
ACATAGTGGTTAATGATTCCAATGTACAGTTAGATATCCGCAATTTGAGAACTGGAAATTATTTCATAAGAATAACTTCTGAAAACAAATCGACTATTAAACAATTTATAAAAAAGTAAAACCTTCTTTAAAAACAGTAAAAAATTCGTGGTTCGAATGGTTTTTATAAATATGCTACTATTCGGAGTCCCTCACTTGATTTTCTTGTGATCTCAAATAGTGGTATAAATAACAATAACGAATTGCAAATGCTACCAGCAGCGGAATTAGACCAATGGCAAAAACCTGAACCCCAGTGATCCAATGGATGGTAAGAAGTACTAAGAAAAGAATCAACAATAAAACATACCTGCTCAATTTCTGGGAAATGTTTCTTCGTACAATAAGAAAGGTAAGGAACAGAGAAATTGGAAATGCCCACAACAAATTGTAATTATTTGCCGTCGCAGTATGGTCAGTCGCAAACCATAATAGCAAAAGTAAAACCCCAATTGCTCCAGTGATACCGAAAATGGCAACATCAAGAATTCGATTCCTAGTTTTTCTGCGATAATCATTATAAGTTGCAAAAAGAATCAAAGCGCCCAATATTCCAAAAATAAAAAGCGGGCTTGTCAAAAAGTTGTTCTTTTCAGAAATCGGATTGTTCTCAAAAAGAGTTTTGGAGGATTTTACCAAAGGTTCTCTGCCATTTGCTTTTTGGATAACCGCATGCCCGGCGGCGTCGTGAACATATTGTGGCAAAAATTGATACTCGATCGGCTTTGCTTTCTGATCTATTACGGCGCCCAATGCAATGTCAATTCCTAAGCTTCCCCAAGTGTTGGCTTTCAAGTTTTTTTGAATAAGATCCCGAAAACTAAGTTCTTGGGTGATGAAATCATCATTGTATTCCAGTTTGCTTCCCAGAACTTCTTGGAGAACGTCCCGGATCTTGGTAGCGCAATTGTCAAAAAAGAAATCGTATTTATAGTGTTTGTTCTCGGGGAGGGCATTGTCCCACAGAAAATCTGAAATGGCCTGTTTTTCTTTGTGGGTCAAATTTAGGACCTGTTCCTTAACCCAGCGGTTTTCATAGACATATCCCTGATAAAACTGGTGAAAATAATCTACCCTCAACTGGTACAATAATTTTCCCTGGGCGAACTTCGTGTAAAAATTGGGCGTTTCAAAATCATAAACCCCATAATTAAAAGAAACATCTACCCCGCTTAGGGAATCTTTGATCCGGAATGCATTATGGCCAAATTTGTCGTAAAGTTCGGAGCCCGGACCTATTGTGAGGATACTAATTTCAGCTGCGGGAGACAAGGACCCGAATTGTGCATAGGAAACCGCACAACCGAAAAATAGGAAAATAAAGAAATGTTTTTTCAACACGGCGTAATTTGTTTCATTCTAAATAGATGTGCATCAGATTGTGGATTTTTAACATTATCTGAAAATTTCCCAATCCAATTTCAGCGAGAATACGTTGGAATATAGAGCAACACTTTGGTCTCCAATATCCGTTAGGGCATAGTCCACGTGGATTCCCCTGTACTTAAATCCCACCCCAATATTGGGCTGAAAACTGACAGATTCGTTTCCATCCAATTGTAATGAATTTTGGAAATTTCCTACGCCAGCCCGTACATAAACCATTTCGATATAAGCAAATTCAAGCCCCAAAGCAGGGGTGATACTGGTGAACGAGGTGGAAATGATATCATTAGTCTGTGCAAATCTAAAGTTCAGATCAACTTCTGCCAACAGTGTAAAATCACGTTGAAATTCGAACTTCCGAGCCATTCCCAACTGTAGTTTTGGAATGGTTATTTCAGTGGTTTCAGGCAATTCCTGGTTCTGTCCTTCCACCGCACCCTGGATTTCGGCAAATTTCTCCTCATTTATGCTCCAAGCATTAAAAGTGGTGGTAATGTCTCGCGCCATTATTCCAAACATCCATTTTTCATTTTTGTATTGAATTGCGGCATCCAGGCCAAAACCCCAAGAAGAGGCAAAATCACCAATAATCCGACGTATTACTTTTGCGTTCACCCCATAGTTGAGGCCCTCGATTGGCAATTTTCGCGCATAGGAAAACGTGAAACCATAATCTGCAGTGGAGAAAAGACTGATCCGGTTGTAGTCTATGTTGCCCTGATCGTCGATCAATTGCGTGGTGTTTAGAATATCATCTACGCCAAAGCGTATTAAGGAAAGTCCAACTGCGCTTTTATCGTCCAAAGGCATTGCAAAAGCAGCGTAATCGTAGTTTGCAATATCAGCAAAATAGGATGCGTGCATTAATGAAAGCTGATTGTCCTCCAAATTGACCAATCCGGCTGGGTTCCAATATCCAGAATTGACATCGGAAGAAGAAGCAACCACGGCATTGCCCATTCCAAACGAAGCCGCATCCACCCCAATATTCATAAATTCATTTGAATATTTACGAACGGTTTGCGCTCCCAGAACGGTGGAAAGAAGCAAAAAAACAAGGCAGAGGTTATTTCTCAAGTCGAAAAATTTGGACAAATATCAAACTATTTTGTAGAATACTAAACTTTAAATTTCTATACATATTGTATTTTGATGCCTTTGGACGAAAATACTTTGTTTATTTTTACGGAGACTTCCGGATGAAAGAATATAGAAGGAAGTCCTTGTTTTTGTAATGCAAATAATTGGATTGTTCTTATAATATAAAAGTGAATGTTATATTGCACATAAACGATGAAAGCCCAGTTTTAATTTTCGGATCCAAATAAACAATGCGGAAACTAACCCCTTGCAATTCCAAAAATTTTTCCAAATGAAAAAACAAATCCCAAATGTTATTACTTCCCTTAATATTTTGTCCGGTTGCATGGCTGTATTGTTTGCTGTCTCTGGCAATTTGATTTTGGCAGCCTTGTTTGTGTTTCTGGGGATCTTTTTTGATTTTTTTGATGGTTTGGCCGCCCGTTTATTGGATGCACAAAGTGAGATGGGCTTGCAATTGGATTCTTTGGCTGATGTAATCACCAGTGGCCTTGTACCCGGAATTGTAATGTT
>CAZMDY010000201.1:0-3028 GCA_964565295.1 uncultured Aequorivita sp.
ACATCTTTTTGTGACTCGTCTTGAACCAAATCGAGGTTTTTCAGATAGACTCTTTCAAATTCGTTGGCATAAACAGGAGTTTCATTTATAGTCAACAATACATCCTTTTTATTTTGGGAATAAACTGTGAGCGTGCCAACACACAAAAACAATACAACAAGGAGATTTTTCATTGTGCTTAGAAATTTATTTAAAGAATGGTACAATTAACTTGCACGATTTTTGTTCGCAAAGTTGCAAAAATAACAAAAGTGACGTTACCCACGTCCGAAAAAGTAACGAATATAATATAAAATGATTGTGTTCCGGTCCAATTAAAAACCTTTTAATTGCTATGTTTCTTTTCTTTAAAAATTCACTACGATAGTCGATCTTTGAGGAATTCAAAAACATCTATACATTTTGACTGATCGCATAAAATTTATATGGGATTTCCACGGCCCAAATGGGAAACCCACTGCAGAGCACCACGTAAAGCATCTCGGGGATTTTGTTGAAGCAAAGGATCTTGACAACATCCTTCTCGGCACCGAATCAATTTCGCCTATGCACCATATTGCCTATATGGTAGTGCCCAAAGAAATGGTAGATGAACTAAGATCTATCTTGAAGCCGAACCGCGGCCAGTATTATGAAGAAAGCTGAAACGGACTTCTATTTTTAATTCAGCATTGGATTGATAAAATTTAGACACCTTCTTATCCCCTCCCTTTTTAATATTTATAGTAACTTTGCGTTCTCTATTTTATTAAATACGAGCATTATGAAATTTCTGAAGATCGCAGTTTTTTTTATCGGGATTTCAACATTCGCACAAGGAAAAGTGGGTACAGTTGATGTTGATTACATTCTCACCAATATGCCAGAAATGGCATCAGTCCAAGAAACCTTGGGACAGTATGGAGCACAAATGGATATAGACCTCAACAAAAAAGTTGAGGATTTTAAAGTGCTCGCAGAAACATTTTCCACCCAAGAGATTGAATTGACCATAGCGCAACGACGTGAAAAGCAGGCACAATTGATCAAAATGGAAGAAGACATCCAAACATTCCAGCAAAATGGTGTTAAGTTAATGGAAATCAAACAACATGAATTGCTTCAGCCACTTTACAGAAAAATTGAAGTTGCCTTAGATAAAGTTGCCAAAACAGAAGGTTATACCCAAGTTATGCAAACAACCTCAGACATTGTTTACCTTGACCCAAACTTTGACCTGACCATGCAGATCCTTTCCGAAATGGGCATAACTGTAAAGGAAGACGCGGAAGATGGTGAATGAAGTAGTTTAAGACATTAAAAATGAAAACGTGGTTCCGATTTGGAACCACGTTTTTTTTTGAATTATTTATACGCGAGATGTATCCGCTCAATTTAAAGCTATCTACTGTAATTTGGGGCTTCTTTTGTTATTGTGACATCATGGGGATGACTTTCGGCGATGCCTGAAAATGTGATTTTGACAAATTTGCCATTCCTTTTCAAGCCTGCAACGTCTTTCGCTCCACAATATCCCATCCCGGCTCTTAAACCGCCAATAAACTGGGTCATACTTTCGACCAATTCGCCTTTATACGGAACACGCCCAACGATTCCTTCGGGAACTAGTTTTTTGATGTCGTCCTCCACATCTTGAAAATAGCGGTCCTTGCTTCCTTGTCTCATTGCTTCAACAGAACCCATTCCCCGATACGATTTATATTTTCGGCCTTCATAAATAATGGTTTCTCCAGGGGATTCTTTAGTTCCAGCCAACAAGGATCCAAGCATAACACAATCGGCTCCTGCCGCCAGGGCCTTTGGAATATCTCCGGTATAGCGGATTCCCCCATCGGCAATTACAGGGACACCACTTCCTTTTATAGCAGCGGCCACTTCCAACACAGCGGAGAATTGTGGGAATCCCACGCCAGCGACCACCCTCGTGGTACAGATTGAACCTGGTCCAATTCCTACTTTTACGGCATCGGCTCCAGCTTTGACCAAATATTTTGCAGCCTCGGGAGTGGCTATGTTGCCAACAACTACATCCAAATCGGGGAATTTTTTCTTTACCTGTTTTAAAACTTCCACTACACCTTTTGTATGTCCGTGGGCCGTGTCGATAATTACAGCATCTACTTGGGCGTTTACCAAAGCCTCAGCCCTTTCCATAACATCTGGTGTAACGCCCAGAGCGGCTGCAACCCTAAGACGGCCAAATTTGTCTTTATTGGCATTAGGTTTTTGGGTAAGTTTGGTTATGTCTCGAAATGTAATCAATCCGAGAAGCCTATTATCTTCGGCAACCACTGGAAGTTTTTCTATTTTGTGTTGTTGAAGGATTAGTTCTGCTTCTTTTAAGGATGTGCCATGAGCAACCGTTATGAGGTTTTCGGACGTCATTACTTCCTTGAGTTGATGGCCTAGGTCTCTTTCAAAACGAAGATCGCGGTTGGTCACAATCCCGATCAGTTTTCCATTTTCATCAACAATTGGAATTCCGCCTATGCTGTATTCCCGCATGGTTTTCTGAGCATCGCCAACCGTATTGTGTTCGCGCAGGGTTACAGGATCAATAATCATCCCGCTTTCGGCGCGTTTTACCTTTCTGACCTCTGCCGCTTGTTGTTCGATGCTCATGTTTTTATGAAGCACGCCAATTCCGCCCTCCCGTGCTATGGCAATGGCCATGGCGTTTTCGGTTACCGTGTCCATCGCTGCGGAGACAATGGGAACATTAAGGGTTATATTTCGGGAAAACTTGCTGGAAATGGAAACTTCGCGAGGCAAAACTTCGGAATAGGCCGGGACTAAAAGTACATCATCGTAGGTTAGACCTTCTCCCAATATTTTATTTTGGTGTTCTATCATGGCAATTAAATTAACTTCCGAGGCGCAACGGTGTAGATGATGGATTCGGAATGTGGTTATGAATTAATTGCGTGCAAATATACGGGAATTAATTTGGAAATATCGATTTAAGGTTTATGAATTCTCAAACTGATTTTTCTAAACCAATTCTGTCCTCAATAAATTTTGTTCTTCC
>CAZMDY010000202.1:0-3028 GCA_964565295.1 uncultured Aequorivita sp.
ATAACGCCGGAAGTACTGGTGCAGCTGTGGGTAGTGCTCAATGTTCGTGCGGTAATCGAGCATCAGGTCCATTTGCGCCTCCTCGCCGATACGTGCGATTGCCGCGGACGCCAACTGATACGTTTCCGGAGGAATCACCGAGGGGTCGCTAACGCCTTCCGTGTACTGCCACTTCACCATCTCCGGCGTGTTGAACTTGCGCAATTCTTCCCGATTCGAAGCAGTTGGTTCAGCCCATGCCCGGCGCATGTCCGCCCAACCAGGACTGAGCCCTTCCTCGTAAGCATTGCCGTTCTGGCTCACGATTGCCGTGATCTTTTCCGGATGATTCACCGCCAGGCGCCAGCCCACGGGTGCGCCGAAGTCGAACACGTATATCGCGTAACGCTTCAACCCCATGACGGCGGTGAACGCATCAATCACGGAAGTCAGCCGCTGAAAGCTGTATTCAAACTCTGTGTCAGGCAGGACGGTGGTTTGGCCGAACCCTGGCAGATCGGGGGCAAGTACGCGGTAGCGATGGGCAAGCTTCGGTATCAGATCGCGGAACATGTGGGAGGAGGCTCCGAATCCGTGCAGCAGCAGCACGGCCGGCGCGTCAGATGGGCCGGCTTCACGGTAAAAGACACTGACCCCTTCGATGTTCACGGTACGGTGGTGCACGTGGATTGGATCGTCCGTCCAACTGACCGTGGGAGCCGGCGACGAAGCAGCGCCAGGAGTTTGATCGTGGTGGTTCTGAGTAGGAATGAGCATTTCGATGTCCTCGGAAGTGATGTAGCTACTGGGTGACGCTGGATTCCTCCCCCTGATGGGAGGGATTGCGAAGATTGTTCAGATGGCGGCGCCGCCGGACACGCTCAGGACCTCGCCGGTGATGTAGCTACCGGACGGGCCTGCGAGAAAGCAGACCGTTTCCGCGACCTCTTCCAGCGTGGCAATGCGTCGGATGGGATGCAGGTCAAGGATCGCCGCGCGGGCATCGGGATCACCGAGCATGGCGTCGGACATGTCGGTCGGCATCACTCCTGGCTGCACCACGTTCACCGTGATGTTGCGTGGGCCCAGGTCGCGCGCGGCGCCCTTTGCATAGCCGATAAGTGCCGCTTTGGTCCCGGCATAGTCGGCCACCCCAGGCACCGGAACGTGTGTACCGAACCGCGAGCCGATGAAGATGATCCTGCCACCGTCAGTCAGCTTGGACGCGGCTGCCCGTGTGGTGGCCACCACCCCCATGACGTTGACCTGCCATTGGCGATTGTTATCTCGCGCATTGAAGTCGGGGTCATCGACCAGCTGGCCTTGCACGGCGATGCCCGCGTTGTTGACGACGATGTCGAGCTTGCCGAACTGGGCGATCACCCGGTCTACGAGTGGCTGGGCGGCTGCAAGGTCACCTTGGTCGCTGTGGACAGCAATCGCACGCACGCCGCTGGCCTTCAGGCGGTCGACAACGGCCTCGGCCTTGGCCGAAGAGTTCGCGTAGCTGATCGCTACATCCGCGCCGCGTTCGGCAAACGCCTGCGCCAGCCCGGCGCCAAGGCCGCGGGAGCCGCCGGTGATGAGGACGGTCTTGCCGGAGAGTTCTTTTTGCATGGTGAATTCCTTCTTGATTGGACGGATAGTGGTCCGTGAATGGGTCATGCAGGTATGCCGGCAGAACCTGCGCGGACCCTCGACGCATTCGCTAGGTTGGTGGTTAGTTCGGACTTCGTCTGGTGTGCGTGGGCCAGCCATGCAGGCTGACCTGGCGCACTGCGCCACGATTCGCTGAGCGGGCTGTTATCAACGGTGTCGTACCCAAACTGGTCGTACAGGCGCGTCACCAGCTCCACCGCTTCAGGAAAATTGCTGGAGACGGACAGCGCATGGCGATCCGGGACGCCGGACGGCTTGGCCGAAGTGAAGAGTCGAGGCGCCTGGATGTGGGTGAACGCCTTCGCGACCTTCGCACTAGGAAGCTGTTCCTGGCGAAGTTCATGGACGGTTTTCTTCCCGGAATCGACAACCGGGAACCGGCCGTCGCGCCAAGCCATGTAGTTATTGGTGTCGATCACGATCTTGCCTGCGAGCTGTTCCACGGGCATGTCGTTGACCAGCCGGAGCGGCACGGCGATGACAACGAAATCACCCGCTTCGGCGACCTCCACCGCAGTGGCCGCTCGTGCCGCGGGTCCGAGTTCATCCACAAGCGGCCCAAGCGTTTTGGGGCCGCGCGAGTTGGCAATGACAACCTGGTAGCCGTTTGCGATGGCCTTGCGGGCAATCTGGCTGCCGACTTCCCCGGCGCCGATGATGCCGATGGTATTCATTCGGTGACTCCTTCGTGGCTGGTGACGGAAACGCGTTCGTGGATGGGTCGGTGCTGCGGCCAGCCCCCCGCCAGGGCGCGGTAGACTCCCGCGGCGCTGTTGACGGTGCGGGTACGAGCCTGAGCCAGCGCGTCCTGGGCCTGCAGCAGAGTGCGTTCGGAATCAAGCACGTCGAGCAGGTCCGCAGCACCGGCCTCAAAGCGGGTCACCGCCAATTGCGCCGCACGTGCACTGTCTTCGGCGGCCCGCCGCAGGTGCGCGTCCTGTTGGCGGCTGCGGGCGTGGCGTACCAGCGCGTTTTCCACGTCCTCCAGGGCCAGCAGGACGGTCTGCTCGTAGCGGGCCAGCTCCGTGGCGGCATCCGCATCGGCGGCGGCCATGCGTGCGCGCACCCGGCCGATGTCCAGGAACGACCAGTCGATGCCCAGCGTGATCAGCCGGGTCTCGCTGTCGCGCTCGAACAGCAGCGAGCTGTCGATGGCCTGGCTGCCGATCAGCCCGCCCAGGGTGAAGCGCGGGAATAGGTCCGCAGTGGCCACGCCGATCCGCGCGGTGGCCGCGTGTAACCGGTGCTCGGCGGCGGCGATATCCGGTCGCCGCCGCAGCAGTTCGCCGGGCGAGCCGGGATCCACCGCCGCTGGCGCGGCCGGCAACGGCCGCGCCGGGGAAAGATCAGCCAGCAGAGCGTCCGGGCTACGTCCACCCAGCACAGCCAG
>CAZMDY010000203.1:0-2985 GCA_964565295.1 uncultured Aequorivita sp.
TATGATGATATGATTATATGATTTTCCAGGAAAAATGATTTTTATATTGGAATCCGTAGAGACGCAATTTATTGCGTCTCACGCAATTCATTGCGTCTCATTCAAAATATTGCCTTTCATTTTAAACGAATTTATTTGCATCTAATAAATTCATTCAATATTTTTCAATGAATATTTTTGCCTAAATATTACCATAATTCCTCGGTTCTAATTCCCATCCGCATCCACACCTGAAACACACAAGTCCCGTATAGACGCACGGCCGTGCGTCTAAAATCGCATCTAATATTTGCATTTTTCAATTAATTCAATCCCGCCTATAATTTCACTCCTCCTAATCTTATCTTAGGTACTCGACGGTCTCCTAAATTTATGATCTGGCAATATTTTTTGACTAAAAATCTCATGTCCTTGAAAATGTCAATAAATTTACTTTTTGTAGAAAGACTCCTAATTCTGTAATTTATTTGCAATTATCATATTTTTAAAGAGATAGTTTGCACGAATGCCTTTTAATTGCGTAAATTAATAGTAAATACAAAATGTCGATATTATTAAAATATTAGTTATTTTATATTGCTATTAAGTTAAATTTAGAATTAATTCAAAAAATATTTGTTTGTTGGGAAGTAATTTGTATATTTGGAAATCTAAGGGGTCAAACAATAGTAAAATTCACATCATTTTTAATATTTAAAATCATCACCTTATGAAAAACTTTCACTTCAACGAGAAGGTACTAGTACAGCCTTCCTTCCTTCCTTCCTTCCTTCCTTCCTTCCTTCCTGATAGTAGTATTAATGCTAGTTTTATCAGATAGAGGCAATGCACAAGCGATCCACTTTTGTGGTGAGTTACCCAGTAATACAGCTACGAGTACGAATCCGGATTCTATTCTATATGATAGATTTGGGAATTCCTATGATCTATTCGAATTTGAGGAGAATTACGAAAGAGGTGCTTTTTCAAGTGCCGGATATTTTCAATTGGAATATACCCCAGACATAACAGATGACTTTAGAGAGGTAATTCAAAAAGTATTTTTAGATTTATCCGTAATTATCCCACAAAGGATACTTACTACATCCTGTGATGAAACTATCTTGCCAAAAGATGTAGTAATACTAATAAGTCCATTAAGCGGCACCCCTCTATCTGCATTAGCAGGAGCATCAGCTTTGTTTGGGCCTGATTTTCAAGGTGCTTTATGCAATCATGCAGTACCCAATCATGCACAAAATAGAATAAATGGTGGGAGAAAGACAAAAGATCATGATGGATCTATGAAAATTAGAATAGACCCTATTGGTGTTCTCTGGAATTTTGATTACAATAACCCTACAACTACGGGCTATGTTGATTTGTACTCTGTAGTATTGCATGAAGCTTTACATATATTGGGATTTGCTACAAATTTAGGATTAGATGGACTTCCACTTTTTGACCAGCCCTTAGAACCTAAAAATATATATAGTTTATGGGATGATTTAATGTATGTGACAACGGAATATGATGAAAATGGTAATTCATCCAATGTATCGAAAGTGCTTGAAAGTACATGCTCGGATCATTGCAGGTCTTTTAATTCAACAGTTTTTCCAACAGGATCTGCATTTAATGATGCTGTCAAAAATAATTGTAGTACTTCAGGAGCGTTGGATTTTATGATAGGTGAAAGCGGGATAGCCCCAATTATGGGAGGGAACAGTGATGACGATAAAGCTGTTTTGAATTCATTAAGCCACCTAAATCCAGATTGCAATGGTCATGGGGAGGATTATATAATGCAACCAACTATTTCACCGGCAACAGATAGAAGACAGATTACTGCACCCGAACTAGATATTCTTTGTGAACTTGGGTATGATGTTACCGGATGTAATAAGTGTTATTTAACATCAATTAATACACCTACAGATTTAGATTATTATGGTGATCCACAGCGTGGCAATGATGAGTACAATTGTTGTCCAAGGAATTATTTTGTTTGCGTTGGTGAGGAGTTAATAATTCCTTTCGAAGACTTGCTTTGTGATAAGTTTTCCAATGGAGAAATGGAGATAATTGATGCTTATAGTACAATTCCTGATCCTTTGAACCCGGAGGAATTTCTTAGAGGCAATGAAGCTGAAATCTCCGGAGAAACGGTTATAATTACTCCTCTTTCGGCTAGTGATAACGGCAGATTTTTTCTAAATTATGAAGTGAAAACATGTGATTGTGTGATTGAAAGATTTGTTACTCTTATAAAAGTAGGTGAATGTTTAGAATGTACATCCACGGACATTTGTGATAATCTGGTTTGTACACAAGGATTTGAAGAAATGAGTGATCTTGATGAAAACAATTCATTAAGTTATTTTGAGCAAATTGGAGGAGGTTATCATATATATGAAGATAATGACATTAATAGCTTTAGACTTTGCAAGGATAATACTGACAATACTTATGTATATTTATTAAACAAGAAGACAAATAGTTCCCTGACTAAAAATGGTATTTCCTTTAAATTATCACACCCCATACAACCCGGCTGTACAGCAACGATCAGTTTTAAATCTAATTCCAGACAAGGAAATACTGCAATAGAGATTTTGGGAAGTGAAACGCCCCCATGTTATTTTATGGATAGTAAGATTAAGCATGGATGTCAACCGACGAACTGTGGTGAATATATTTACAATCCCATTTGTATAGAAAATATGAATTTGTATACTAATACTGTTCCATATGCAACAACAAGTTGTTCAAGTACGCCGAATTTGACTGATATTACACCTATTACATGGGTAAATGAAGAAGATTTTCCTGTACATTATATTATATTCTCTGCTAATCCGCTTAATAATTTTGAATACCCCATCTATTTGGATGATTTTGTAGTAACGAACGCCTGCCCTGTGGATGCCTGTTTCGATTTTATAGTCGATTGCAAAACGGTGAGTTTCGATCCATGTTACGATGAAGGTTATAGCCATCAATGGA
>CAZMDY010000204.1:0-2940 GCA_964565295.1 uncultured Aequorivita sp.
TGTGTACCTCATCTATGATATAGACCTTGTACTTTCCAACCTGCGGCGGAATCCGGACCTGGTCAATTAGACTTCGGATGTCGTCTACTGAGTTGTTGGAAGCTGCATCCAGCTCAAAAATATTGAATGCAAAATCTTCCTCAGGATCCTCGGAATAATCCTGATTAATTCTCTTGGCAAGGATTCTTGCACAAGTGGTTTTTCCTACTCCTCTGGGGCCTGTAAATAATAGCGCCTGAGCCAGATGATTGTTTTCAATGGCATTGGTAAGGGTGTTGGTAATGGCTTGCTGCCCCACGACATCCTTAAAGGTCTGAGGACGATACTTCCGGGCTGATACTACAAACTGTTCCATTGAAGAGGTTTAAGTTACAAAGATAATGGTTACGAAACTTATTTTTAAACAAGCCAGGTCTTTTTCTCCAAAGGGCGATTTTTCAAGCCAGGCAGAATGAATGTGCTTTTGGCACGGTTTTTCTCTTTACATTTGCCAGTAGAGCAGGTCGCCTTATCGCTCTTCCCCTCTAGGGAAGGGAGGAAAGTCCGGACTCCGCAGAGCAGTGTAGTGGGTAACACCCACCGGGTGTGTCAGGAATTCCTGGCGCATTCAGGACAAGTGCAACAGAAAGGATGTACAGGTCATGCTGTAGTGAAATCAGGTAAACTCTATGCGGTGAAATGCCACGTAAACCTGTGCTTGAGGGTTCCCGCCCGATGCAGGAGGGTAGGCAGATAGAACGTTTCGGCAACGCAACGTCAAGATAAATGATAAGGTGCCGAACTTGTTTCGGCAACAGAACCCGGCTTATAGGTCTGCAATTTTTTTAATACTTCCGATGAATTTTTAAAGCTTTTACTTCTTATGGTGCTTCTTCTTCCATAAAGAAACTGAATACACTTCCCCCGTATTTTCTGGCCTCTGAAAAATTTGGCAGATCGGAAAGGTCTGTTCCTTTTGAGTGTTCAAGTATCAACATACCGTTTTCATCCAACAGCTTTTTCTCAAATACCAGTTTAACAATGTTTTCAAATTGTTTTTGGCTAAAATCATAAGGTGGATCTGCAAAAATAATATCAAATTTGTTTGAAATGCGTCCAAGATATTTTTCGGCCTCAGCGTTAATGGTTGAAATGGGAAAGTCGAATTCGTCCGCTATTTTAGAGATGTAATGGATACAGCCCTTGTTCAAGTCCACTGATGTGATATTTGAAACCCCGCGTGATGCAAATTCAAAACTGATGTTGCCCGTTCCTGCAAAAAGATCAAGGACAGCGATTTCGTCAAAATAAATTCTTGTCCGGAGGATGTTGAAAAGTGCTTCTTTTGCAAAATCGGTGGTGGGCCGGACGGGAAGGTTTTTTGGGGCGTTAAGCCTTCTCCCTTTATGTGTGCCTGAAATAATACGCATTATGCCAAAGCTTTTAAGATAAAATGTCGATGGGCTTCCTCTTGGCCATCAATAGTAAACGAATTAAAGTCTGTTCCTGCAAATTCAATATTTCTTATATACGTATATGCAATTTTATAAGTGTCGTCATTCTCCCCAATATCGCCGCATAGAAGTACCGTTGAGGTTTCGGGATCGAGTTTTAATTGCTCCATACAGAAAAGGGTGTAATATATGAAATCCTCAGCTGTATGGTAAGTGTAAGTGTTGCAGAGTTCGAGTCGCCCGTTCTTTAGTACAACACAGTCAAAACAATGTTGTTGGAAATTGATGTACATTTTAGGCAGGGAATAAAGTTCCTTTTCCAAAATGGTCTTCAGCATTACGGTTGTGGAATGGTAATAATTGAAACTGCCATATTTTTCAAAGAAATAGTTGTTGATATTCATAAATGGAACATAAACTACCACAATCCCTTGTTTTTCAATGACGTCGTGAGCAATATAGTCATTCGCCAATATTTTTGAATTGAACTTAAGGTAATCTGCGGCTCTCGATTCATCAAACAGGGAAAGAGGAACAAGACTATATATGGAAGTTGAATAAATAAGAATAACCTCGGTAAATTTGTGGTCCAGGAAATCGTGGGTTTCCATAATGTGCTCTATTTCCATCAAGACCTCTTCCGGAGTGGTGCTGTGGCCGAGTTTCTTTTCCAAAAAAAACAGTGTCTCCTTTTTTATGGGATCGATTGCCAAAAAAGAAAGTCCGTCCAGGGAAATCTGAACGGACAGTCTGCTTGATTCTACTTCTTCAATATGTCTAGTTTGTGTTGGCGTCATATATTTTTGGCCAGTTTCCGGAAGTGTTCACTTCGTTCAAAGAACCTACTTTAATATAAGCTCCATTTACGCCATCTACAGATTGAACTAATTTTTCCTGCGACAATAAGTCTTTGTCGAGATCATGCAACACAATATCTTTGGAGACCTTGACCTCAAAAACTGAGTATTCTATTTGATTTCTGGTTATGGTTCCTGCGTCGAGCTCAAATTTTTCATTGACCCCTTCAATGGGAACATTCATCATAGTTCTGTATCTGTCAGACCCTCTGAAAAGTGAATCTTTAACAGGAACAAACCCTAAGGTGTCTATCAATATTCCTTCAATGAAATACCCCGACGATATTCCGAAGGCCTTGTTCCTTTCAACATCGGCATAACTCGTGTCGCGTCGTTGGGTAATGGCATACTGTGCAGTATCTATAAAGCTGACCAAACTATCCCAGTCGCCAGTAAAGTTTCCAGTGATTTCCTTGTGGGCCAATTCAGCCATTTGGATATCCTTCAAATTTTGGATTACTTTGGCATAACGGGCTTGCTTAATTTTGTTGAATTCCACAGGGGCCATAATTGAGCTCCATAGCTGCCAACCCAGAAAGATAATAACAATCCACAGAACAATCTGAATTACTAATTTCATTGTATATTTTGTTTAAATAATTGATTTGCCAAAAAAAGGAGCATCGCACATCTACAATTTTTTTTTGTTA
>CAZMDY010000205.1:0-2912 GCA_964565295.1 uncultured Aequorivita sp.
ACCGCTTCTTCATTGTTTTCCGCGCAAAATCCAATCAGTCGTTCTCTATGGACGGGACGATAAACCCACAAACTCGAGCCATGTCCGATATTGGTTTATTCCAGAATAACCCCAATAAACAATTGGAAATAAACAATCCGGAAGGTTATGTACTCAAATCTGCACAGGTTTATGATATGAGCGGAAAATTAGTATTGGCTGAAAACAATCTGGGCGACAGCACTAATTATTCATTCTACACCGGCAACCTTAGCGATGGTGTTTATCTCGTTAAACTCGTTACATCAGACGACGTTGTTATCGATTACAAAGCTATGGTTATGAACAAATAAAGAACACCATTTTTTATTTCTAAAATCCTGAAAGTATATCCTTTCAGGATTTTTTTTGGTTCCATCAACAATTCAAAAATAGATTTTTCCAAAAATGAAAAAACCTCTTAGATTTATATCCAAAAGGTTTTCTGAAATAAATGGGAATTCTGAAATTTCAGAAATTGTTATTCAAACTCTTTCAAGGTTTTGACAATTATGGAAATACAGTCCCGTAATTGCGCTTCATTCATTACCAAAGGTGGAGCAAATCGGATAATATTGCCGTGGGTCGGTTTGGCCAATAATCCATTGTCGCGAAGCTTTAAACAAATGTTCCAAGCTTTATCGCTGTCCTCGCTGTCATTGATTACAATAGCGTTCAGCAAGCCCTTTCCGCGGACAAGGTTCACAATAGAGCTGTTTTCTATATAATTGTTCATTTCCTTACGGAAAATTATGCCAAGATTTTCAGCATTTTCGGCCAGCTTTTCATCGCGGACAACGCTCAGTGCGGCCATTGCAACTGCTGCCGCTACGGGGTTTCCTCCAAAAGTAGAACCATGGCTGCCAGGTTGGATTACGTTCATTATGTCATCATCTGCGAGAACAGCCGAAACGGGATAGGCGCCGCCACTCAGCGCTTTTCCGAGAATCAATAGATCTGGTTTTACGTTTTCATGATCAACAGCCAGTAGTTTTCCTGTACGGGCAATCCCAGTCTGGACTTCGTCTGCAATAAAAAGGACATTGTATTTTTCGCACAAAGCTTTTGCCCTGCTCAAATATCCTTCCGAAGGCACATATACGCCGGCTTCCCCCTGAATGGGCTCCACCAGAAAACCTGCAATGTTTTTATTGTTCTGCAAATGTTGCTCGAGAGCTTCTAAGTTGTCGTATTCAATTTTAACAAAACCTTTTGTATAAGGTCCAAAATTCTTTCGCGCCACAGGATCGTTGCTGAACGAGATAATAGTAGTTGTTCTTCCGTGGAAGTTGTTTGCGCACACTATGATTTCTGCTTCATTTTCGTCAATTCTTTTCTTCTCGTAAGCCCATTTTCTACATATTTTCAAGGCAGTCTCCACAGCTTCTGCTCCTGTGTTCATCGGGAGCAATTTATCAAATCCGAAGAACTCACAAGCAAATTTTTCATATTTCCCCAACATATCATTGTAAAATGCCCTTGAGGTCAAGGCCAGTGTTTCGGACTGTTTTGTGAGTGCAGCGACTATTTTTGGATGGCAATGTCCTTGATTGACCGCAGAATATGCTGAAAGGAAATCAAAATATTTTTTGCCCTCTACATCCCAAACGTAAACTCCTTCTCCCTTATTTAATACCACGGGCAGTGGATGATAATTATGGGCTCCATATTTGTTTTCCATTTCAATGGCCTTTTCCGAGGCCGTATGTTCCATTACTGACATAAGATTGTAAAATTTTGAAGTAAATAATTCAGATGCTTATCCTTAGAATTATAAAAAAATTGTCATTGGGAAGCGGCATCCATTAAGCTTCGCAAAATACTAAATATATCCCATACTTTTTGGAGCTTTAACAGGATTTAAACCTAACAAATATGCTATTTTTGCGCTTACTATGGCGAGGAAAATCAAGCAGCAGATTTTGGAAAATATTGAAGTAATCGATGCCGGCGCAAAGGGCAAGGCCATCGGTAAAGCACCGGACGGACGCATTGTACTTATTGACAATGCCGTGCCGGGAGATGAAGTGACGGTCCAAATCTTTAAGAAGAGGAAAGGATTCTATGAAGGGAAAGCAATAGCTTTTTCAAGATACTCAGATAAGCGGACTACCCCAGTCTGTCCACATTTTGGGGTTTGCGGAGGTTGCAAATGGCAGAACATGAGCTATGAGCACCAACTTTTCTACAAACAAAAGGAAGTGGAACAAAACTTAAAGCGAATTGGCAAAATAGAGCTTCCTCCCATTCGTCCAATTTTAGGTTCTGCCAAGAATTATTTCTATCGCAACAAAATGGAATTTTCTTTCAGCGACAACAAATGGCTCACGTTGGAACAAATCCGAAGTGGAGCGGTAATCGAAAACAAAAATGCGCTAGGCTTTCACATTCCCGGAATGTGGGACAAAATATTGGATCTGGATGTTTGTTATCTACAGGCCGACCCGAGCAATGCCATTCGCGATTTTGTTAGCGCGAAAGCAGAAGCTTTAAACCTCCCTTTTTTCAATGTCAGAAACCAAGAAGGGCTTTTGCGCACATTGATGATCCGTACTTCCTCAACGGGAGAAGTAATGGTTCTAGTGCAATTCTTTTATGAAGATGAGCAAAACCGAAATTTACTTTTACAAGCCATTGCTAACGAATTTCCACAGATTACCTCCTTACTGTATGTTGTAAATTCCAAGGGCAACGACACCATTTTTGACCAAGAAGTCGCTGTATTTAGCGGGAGGGACCATATTTTTGAAGAAATGGAAGGCTTAAAATTCAAAATAAACGCAAAATCCTTTTACCAAACCAATAGTGAGCAAGCTTTTGAACTCTATAAAGTCACTCGTGATCTCGCTGCCCTTACTGGAAATGAATTGGTTTATGATCTATATACCGGAACT
>CAZMDY010000206.1:0-2889 GCA_964565295.1 uncultured Aequorivita sp.
TTCCAAATTGTGGTCCCAAATGGGAAATCATTCCAACAATATGGAATTCTTGGGTTCCAAAATGAAAACTTCGGTCACGCCCATTAGTGAATCCATTTGCTTTGCCCTGCCATTGTGAGAAAAGTCGATGCAATGGAATGTCGCGCATCGTAAAAACACCTAAGTTTCGATGCATTGGAAGAATGTATTCATCTTTTTCCAGAATTGCGGCTATTCCAACTGAAATTGCCTCCTGCCCTATTCCACTGAACCATTTTGACACTTTTCCCTGTCTTAAAAGAATAAGCATTTTTTCTTCGATCATTCTAGGCTTGAGCATTCCGCGGTAAAGCACTTTCAAAATTTCATCGGAAACATTTTTTCTGTCATATTTAAAAGGAATATTGGGGGGAATATTGAGTTTCATTATAAGAAGGATTAAAGATCAAATGTAGAAAAAAAGCCATCGTTTTACATGTTTTGGGGAGATATAATTTTTGAGTGTGATTTTCTTAAAAATCTATTTGGAAGCCGCATTTGGGACAATCTGGATTTTACTATGAAATAATCCCACTATGAATGATTTTGGTATATTTGTATGACAAAAATTAGAAAAATGAATAATATTCCAAGCGTTGATCTGGACGATTTCCTTTCAGAGGATCCCAAGAAAAAACAAAAGTTTGTAGACGAAATAGGAAAGGCATACGAAGAAATAGGTTTTGTTTCCCTTCGAAACCATTTTTTAAGTGAGGATTTGGTAGACGGACTGTACAAGGAAATAAAAGGATTTTTTGCACTTCCAGTAGAGGTAAAAAGCAAATATGAGATACCCGGTTTGGGTGGCCAGCGCGGCTATGTATCTTTTGGAAAGGAACATGCAAAAGGGAAAAAAGAAGGCGACCTAAAGGAGTTTTGGCATTTTGGTCAAGAACCGTTGGATGATGCCAATGTTTCCAAGGAATATCCTGGGAATGTCCATGTAAAAGAGCTCCCTGATTTCAATAGGACCGGAATGGAGGCCTACAGGATGTTGGAAAAAACTGGGGTCTATGTTCTACGTGCCCTGGCATTGTATATAGGTCTCGATGAGTTCTTTTTTGATGAATGGGCTGCAAACGGCAACAGTATTTTGCGCCCAATCCATTATCCGCCCATAACTGTCGAGCCAAAAGGAGCTGTACGGGCCGGTGCACATGGCGATATCAATCTCATTACACTTTTAATGGGCGCTTCGGCCGGTGGCCTGCAGGTACTGCGAAAAGATGGCGAATGGATCGATGCGCTTCCGCAAGAGGATGAACTTGTAATCAATGTGGGGGATATGCTTGAAAGACTTACCAATAATAAATTGCGGTCTACAATTCACCGCGTTGTAAACCCGCCTCGGGATGAATGGGAAACCCCTCGTTATTCCATACCCTTTTTTATGCATCCACGCAGCGATATGAATTTGAACTGTCTCGAGGAATGTATTGATGCTGAACATCCAAAGGCTTATGACGACATAACGGCCGGCGAGTTTTTGCATCAAAGATTGGTGGAAATTGGTTTAATAAAATCTTAAAAAACAAAACAAACAACATTTCAAAACCACAAGTTGTGAATTCTTTGGAAGACCAGTTAAAAAATTTATTCCCAGAACATCAAACTACAGAGGATCCCAATCCTCAAAAAGAAACGGAAGTTTGGATGCAGGAAGAGCCTTTGATCTGTAAATATGAAAAACGCAAGGGAAAACCCATCACCATTATTGAAGGTTATAACGGCGCTGATAAAGATTTCAAATTTCTCGCCAAAGGATTGAAACAACTTCTCAGTGTAGGCGGAAGTTTCAAAGACGAAAAAATAATTATCCAAGGCGATTATCGGGACAAAATCATGGCTTTTTTAAAGGAAAAAGGCTTTAATGTCAAGCGTGTAGGAGGTTAATTGGCAATTTATAATTTTCTTGAGCGATAGTTCTTCCTCTTCCATTAACTTTAAATCTCCATGTTCTTCCGCTGTTTCTTAATTTCCCAGAAGATTAGTATTATTTTAGCACCAATATTTTTCATCATTATCCAACAATAATGCGAATTGGCTATCGTCATTTTTCTGAATTTCCGGGCTGGAACCATGCTCCCGGTCTTCTTCGTCAACTGATTGTGGAAAACCAATCAAGATCGGTTTTGGAAATTGGTTCCGGGGCAAACCCTACGCTCAGTGCCCAAGAAGTTTCGGCCTTGGGTATTGAATATACCACCAACGATTTATCGGCAATGGAATTGGACAAGGCTCCTCCTGTATTCTTAAAATGGGAGGCCGATTTGTGCACACCGAATATAGCAGAGGGCCACAATTCTCAGTACCAACTCATTTTTTCCAGAATGGTAAACGAGCATATTCAAAATGGAGAGACGTATTATAAAAACCTTCACGCCTTGCTTGCGCCTGGTGGGATTACAGCACATTGTTTTTCAACACTTTATGCCCTGCCATTTGTATTTAACCGTTTGCTTCCCGATAAATTTACCGATAGATTATTGGATTTTTTCAACCCAAGGGACCGACATCAACATGAAAAATTTCCTGCTTATTACAGTTGGAGCCGCGGCCCATCTTTCAAAGCCATTAAACGGTTCGAGAAACTGGGGTTTGAAGTGATCGAATACATAGGGTATTTTGGTCATAACTATTACCAAAAAAGGGCTCCATTTCTTGACCGTGTCGAACAGAAAAAAGCCATTTGGTTGGTTAAGCATCCCATTCCACATCTTACCAGTTATGCTTTTTTAGTTCTAAAAAAATTGGGTTAGCTACTCATTTTCAATAAAAACAATTGTTCACTGGTATGTTTGATTCCAAGATTATGCTTGTGCTGCAGTGGAATTTTCTTCCTATTTATAAAAAAATATTGTAGCCAAACGC
>CAZMDY010000207.1:0-2866 GCA_964565295.1 uncultured Aequorivita sp.
TGATCATCGCCTGTCCCTGTGCTTTGGGGCTGGCAACGCCTATGTCCGTTATGGTAGGCGTTGGAAAGGGAGCCCAAAATGGAGTCTTGATCAAGAATGCCGAAGCCCTGGAGAAAATGGATAAAGTAGATGTGTTGATTATTGACAAAACCGGCACCATTACCGAAGGAAAACCGACGGTTGAAAAAGTAGATGCCTTCAACAATGGTTTTTCAGCCAAAGAAGTTTTGCAATTTATCGCTTCGGTAAACAGCAATAGCGAACATCCATTGGCCGAAGCCACCGTAAAGTATGCCACGGAGCAGAAATCGGACATTCTAAGATCAGAAAATTTTAGTGCTGTTACCGGGAAAGGAGTGGAAGGCACTGTAAACAATCAAAAAGTTGCTCTTGGAAATCCGAAGATGATGGAATATGCCCAGGCGGAGATCAGCCAAGAAATGGAAAGCGAAGCCAGGACCTATCAACAACAAGGAAAAACTGTTTCTTATTTATCGGTTGACAATCTTGTGGTGGGTTACGTGGTAATAGGCGATAAGATCAAGCCAACGAGTGCAAAAGCCATTAAGGAGCTCCAAGAAAGAGGCATTGAAGTAATCATGATGACCGGTGACAATAACGACACCGCACAAGCTGTAGCAAGGGAACTTCATCTTACGGGATTTAAAGCGAGCATGCTTCCGCAGGACAAACTCACAGAGGTAGGAAAACTTCAAAATGAAGGCAAGATAGTTGCCATGGCGGGCGATGGCATCAATGATGCGCCGGCCTTGGCAAAGAGCGATGTTGGAATCGCAATGGGCACCGGGACCGATGTGGCTATTGAAAGTGCGATGATCACCTTGGTAAAAGGCGATTTGCACGGCATTGTAAAGGCGAGAAATTTAAGTCACGCCGTTATGAAAAACATAAAGCAAAATCTGTTTTTCGCCCTTATTTACAACACATTGGGAATTCCAATTGCCGCAGGTGTTTTATACCCGTTTTTCGGAATACTGCTTTCCCCAATGATTGCGGCCCTCGCTATGAGTTTTAGCTCGGTTTCTGTTATTGGGAATGCCTTGCGCTTAAGGACAGTGAAGATTGATTGAAATTAAATTAAAGCAAAAACAACATTAAAACATAAAAATGAAAAATTTAGTATTTATAATATTCCTGTTTCCACTCTGCCTTTTCTCACAACAGAAAATCTCGGGCACGATTACGGAAACTGTAAACACTCAAGAAGAGCCTCTGGCCGGTGCAAATGTGTACTGGCTCGACACCTCAGTAGGAACGGTTACCGATTTTGATGGAAACTTTGAAATTTCCTATAAACCCGAATATAAAAAATTGGTGATCAGTTTTATTGGATACAACACCGACACGCTAACAATTGATTCACCAAGAGAAATACGACATTCCTTGCGGCCAAGCTCCGATCTGGATGAAGTAAATATTTCAATTCGCCAGAAAGCCAGTTCACGATCTTTTTTGCAGTCGCAGAATGTAGTGAATGTTAGCAGTGCGGAGTTGTTGAAAGCAGCCTGCTGTAACCTAGCCGAAAGTTTCGAGACCAATCCGTCAATTGATGTGAATTTTTCCGATGCGATCACTGGCACAAAACAGATCCAAATGCTGGGTTTGACCAGTCCATATATAATGATTACCACTGAGAATGTTCCTGGAATCCGCGGAGCCTCACAAGCCTATGGCCTGAGTTTTATTCCCGGAACTTGGGTGGAGAGTATTCAAATTACAAAAGGAGCCGGAAGTGTGGTAAATGGATACGAGAGCATTGCGGGCCAGATCAATGCGGAGCTCCAAAAACCATTTTCCGACGACCGCCTTTTTGTAAATGCGTACGGATCCGTCGATGGGCGTTTGGAATTGAATACACACTTGAATACCAAAATAACCGATAGATGGAGTACTGGGCTGTACCTTCACGGAAATATGCGCGACAGTGAAATTGACCATAACAACGATTCATTTTTGGATATGCCATTGATGAAACAGGTAAACGTTATGAACCGTTGGCAATATACCGATCAGGAAAACGGATATGTTGGGTTCTTCAATATTCGATATTTGAACGATGAAAAACAAACAGGACAAATTGGTTTTGATCCCGAGCGCGATCGGGGAACCACCAATTTCTGGGGAAATGAAATAAAAACCGAACGATTTGATTTCTCAGGAAAATTTGGTTTTGTAAACCCCGATCTTCCTTGGCGCACCGGTGGAATGCAAGTGGCATACAGCCATCACAACCAAGAATCGTATTTTGGATTGAGAAACTATAATATAGAGCATAATAGTCTGTATGCGAATTTGATGTACAATTCCATTATTGGCGATTCACGCCACAAGGTCAAGATGGGAATTGATGGAACGTATGACAGTTATAGGGAATTGGTGTTGGCCGACAACTTTGGACGGACGGAAAATTCCGCAGGCGCGTTTTTCGAATATAACTTTGACAATCTTGACCATTTAAATTTCAGTGCCGGAATTCGGGGAGATGTGCACAATACTTTAGGTGTTTTTCTGACGCCGCGCTTGCACGCAAGATATACTCCTTGGGATAGGTCAGCATTTCGCATTTCTGCAGGACGGGGAAAAAGAAGTGCCAATATTTTTGCCGAAAACCAAAAGTTTTTTGCAAGTTCCAGAAATCTGGAAATTTTGGATTCTGGAGGAAAAATATACGGCCTTGATCCCGAAATTGCTTGGAATTATGGGGCTTCATTTATGCAAGGTTTCAATTTGTTCAATAGAAGAGCGGATGTGACCGTCGATTTTTACAGAACTGATTTTGTAAACCAAATAGTTGTGGACTGGGAAAATCCGTATCAAATCAGTTTTTATAATTTGGAAGGCGAAA
>CAZMDY010000208.1:0-2862 GCA_964565295.1 uncultured Aequorivita sp.
CGAGTCGGTTCAGATTTTTAGGGATGAGATCACCAATTATAAAAATGGAATTTCTTCGGAAGACCTTGATTTTACCAAAAATGCCCTTATAAAATCCAATGCCCGCCGTTTTGAAACCCAATTCTCATTATTGGGAATGTTGCAAGAGATCAATGCTTACGGGCTTCCTGATGATTATATTGAAAACGAAGAGAAAACTGTCAGGAACATGACGCTGGAGCAACATAAAGCATTGGCAAATAAATATTTAGATGCTGATAGAATGGCTTATTTGGTTGTTGGAGATGCCGAAACACAGTTTGGACAGTTTAAGGAAATGGGCTTTGATGAGGTTGTGCTTCTCGATAAAAATGGCGATAAAGTGAAGCTTGATGATGTAAAGCTTTAATTTGAAAATTCAAAAGGCAGTGTAGGAGGGAAGGGTGGAAGTTCTTCCCTTCTTTAATTAAAAGTCAGGTAAAAATGGTAAACACTGCTTTTCAGTTCTATCGTTTGAATCTGGATTTTAAACTATGCGGAACTATAATTTATTTGTGATTCTTTTGCTCTGCATGTTCATCTTTTTGGTGGATGCAGCGGCCTACTATTGGTTGCAGTCCATTCTTGAGTTGATTCCCCTGCCGTTCTTTACCACGCTGATAAAAATCCTTTTTTGGGTTTTTACGGTTGGGTTGATTGTTGCAATCTTAACGCTTAAGATCAGTATGAGCTACCTGGAGCCTACCTGGCGCCATCGTTTGGTAACATCAATGTATGGACTTACGGTATCCTCATTTATCCCGAAGATTATTTTTGTACTGGTCATTAGTCTTCTATATTATTCAAACTATGTTTTCGCCGAAAGCGAATCCTTGGTCTGGATTCCCATAGGCGGACTGGCTGCCGGGTTTCTTCCATTTTTTGTGATTGTATATGCCACTTACATTGGTCGACATCGTTTTAAAATATACGACATTTCGTTGAAAAATGAAGCGCTGAAAGGTATACGGATCGTTCAGATATCTGATCTTCATTTAGGGAGCTTTCGTTCGCAGTACAAAGTCTTTGACCGAGCTGTGAAAATGATAAACGATCTAAAACCTGACTTTATATTCTTCACTGGCGATCTGGTCAATAATTATGCGTGGGAATTGAAAGGATGGGAAGAAACTTTTAAAAACTTAGAGGCAATTCATGGAAAATTTTCTGTATTGGGAAATCATGATTATGGCGACTACAGCACTTGGGAAAGCAAACAGGAAAAGCAGAAGAATTTTGACGGCATCAAAGCATTTCATCAAAAAATAGGTTTTAAATTGCTTTTAAATGAGGCAGAAATCTTTGAAATCAACTCAAAAAAAATTGCTATCGTAGGCGTCGAAAACTGGGGAAAGCCTCCTTTTAAACAATATGGTAAATTATCCAATGCTCTTTCAGAAGTTCAGGATATCTCCCCGAAAATATTGTTGAGCCACGATCCCAGCCATTGGAAAGTGGAAGTATTGGGCAAGACAGATGTTTTCCTTACCCTTTCTGGTCATACACATGGAATGCAGGCAGGGGTTTCTATCCGAGGGAAACAATGGAGTCCGATCAAATATAAATATCCAGAATGGGCAGGACTATATCAGAAAAATGGTCAGTTTCTATACGTAAACCGAGGATTGGGATGGATGGGTTTTCCTGGTCGATTGGGAATGCGGCCTGAGATAACTTGTGTGGATTTTGTTTAAATCTCAACTTTGGCCAACGCTCGCAAATTCAATGGAGAAGCAAAAGAAAAATGATTATTTAAAAAACCTCAGATATGTGCCCAAGCATTACATAACCCTATTGTTCTTTCTTCTTCTTGGCTTTGTCTTGATCCTTTTCCATGGAAGAAAGTCGGATTATCTTAGATCGGAATTTATTCTAGGTATAATGCCCAGTTTCTATCAGCATATTTCAAACTTTTCCTTAAGTTATTTGCTTTATGCCGGAATTGGATATTTCTGGTTGATGATGGGAATAAAATTCCAGTATATTATTTTCTTGGGGATAGCCATTTTGGCTGCCAATTTTATCTACGAACTGTATATTCCAATCCTCAACACCCTTGACATAATAGACGCTTTTTTTGGTGCGGCAGGAACCGTGATGGGGTTTTTATTTTTATTTCTTGTAGAAAAAATTGGATTGCGAAAGAATTCCAGTAAAATTCTTTAAACCGCTATTCATTCCTGGCGAAGCTGATTTTTCGCCGGGTTAACTGTATAAAAAAAACCTCTGGCAATTGCTCAAAAGGGCAAAACACCAGAGGGCGAAAGTGGAGCCGGAGGGATTACAAAAAAAAATGTGGTCCCTTTTAGTTCCCGTCCTGCAAGTGTGCTTGAGCACCTTCGGAATGTGAAAAACATTCCTGTGTCATAAATCAAAAAATCTGCTCAAACGAAAATGTTTGGCAGATTTTTATAATTTAATCCACGTGCGCAAGCACGCTTAATCGTGGAGCCGGAGGGATTCGAACCCTCGTCCAAACAAGCAATCATAATGCTTTCTACATGTTTAGTTTTCATTTTGGTTTTCGTGAGATTGCCGGTTGAAAACTACCAACGCACTCCTTAGCTTCAATTGGGTTTCACAAATGCATCAAAGCCCTACACTTGCTAGGTTTACTTTTACGAAGCCACTATATCGAACGCCGCAAACCAAGGCCTTCGAGTGACTTCCTGCTTGCCCACCTTGTGGGCCGAGGCACATCCTACTATGATTCGGATTATGCAGCTAGGGCGTAGTTATTCTCGCCGTTTAAAAAGTGTGAAATATGATATTAACGAGCTATATCCCAGCGCTCGACATGCTTACAATACAATTGGACCCGCTGTCAAAACCAGTCGGCCCCTT
>CAZMDY010000209.1:0-2857 GCA_964565295.1 uncultured Aequorivita sp.
TTATACGTTAGCGGTTCCTCTTGCTGCTGCGATCACTTCCTCAGATATGTTTGAAGGAGTTTGCGCATAATGTGAAAATTCCATAGTTGAAGTAGCACGTCCCGAAGACAATGTTCTCAAAGTGGTTACATAACCGAACATTTCAGAAAGTGGCACTTCAGCCTTAACAACTTTTGCCGCGGCACGGTCGCTCATGCTGGTAATAGTACCACGTCGGCGGTTTAGGTCGCCCACTATGTCACCCATATTTTCCTCTGGGGTCAAAACCTCCAATTTCATAATGGGCTCCAGTATTACGGCACCAGCTTTTTTGGCAACTTCCCTGAAGCCGATTTTTGCTGCAAGCTCAAAAGAGAGTGCATCCGAATCCACGGGGTGAAAAGACCCATCCTTTAGAGTAACTTTCATACTGTCCACCTCAAATCCAGCAAGTGGTCCGTTGGACATCGCTTGTCTAAAACCTTTTTCAATGGCAGGAATAAATTCTTTGGGAACGTTTCCTCCTTTTACTTCATTAACGAACTCGAGACCGATTTTACCCTCTTCACCAGGGCCCAATGTAAATACGATATCGGCGAATTTACCACGACCTCCGGATTGTTTCTTATAAACTTCCCGATGGTCTGCAGCTCTGGTCACGGCTTCTTTATATTCAACTTGTGGCTGGCCTTGGTTCACTTCTACCTTGAACTCACGACGAAGACGGTCGATAAGTACATCCAAATGAAGCTCACCCATTCCAGAGATGATGGTTTGTCCAGACGCTTCGTCTGTACGCACTTGGAACGTTGGATCTTCTTCAGCAAGTTTTGATAAAGCCATCCCCAATTTATCAACATCTGCTTTTGTCTTTGGCTCAACCGCAACACCGATAACTGGATCAGGGAAGTCCATGCTTTCCAAAACGATAGGGTGTTTTTCGGCAGTTAGTGTATCTCCGGTTTTTATATCCTTAAAACCTACGGCAGCACCAATGTCACCTGCCTCAATAAAATCAATTGCATTTTGCTTGTTGGCATGCATTTGGTAGATACGCGAAATACGCTCCTTATTTCCGGTACGGTTATTAAGAACATACGATCCAGCATCCAAATGGCCAGAATATGCGCGGAAAAAGGCCAATCTTCCAACAAAAGGATCCGTAGCGATTTTAAACGCAAGTGCGGCGAAAGGTTCATCGACACTTGGCTTGCGCAGTTCTTCTTTTTCGGTGTCAGGATTGATCCCTTTAATCCCTTCCTTATCCATAGGCGAAGGAAGATAACGACAAACGCCGTCGATCAAAAATTGGACTCCCTTATTTTTAAAGGAAGATCCACAGATCATTGGGATAATACTCATATCCATTACGGCAGCACGAAGCGCGGCATGCACTTCGTCTTCAGTAATGGAATCCTCATCCTCCATGTATTTTTCAAGAAGGTTTTCGTCATAAGCAGCAACTTCTTCAATAAGTTTACCACGATACATACGAACCTCTTCCTTCATTTCTTCAGGAATTTCCACAACATCGAAAGTTGCACCAAATGTTTCATCATGCCAAACTATAGCACGGTTCTTCACAAGGTCCACAATTCCCTTAAAATCAGCTTCATCACCAAGTGGCAGAACGATTGGCACTGCATTGGACCCCAACATATCCTTTACTTGCTGGCAAACCCCCAAAAAGTTGGATCCATTCCGGTCCATTTTATTCACAAACCCGATGCGTGGCACCTTATAGTTATCGGCCAATCTCCAGTTGGTCTCGGATTGAGGCTCAACGCCATCAACTGCACTAAACAAAAACACCACGCCATCAAGCACCCTAAGGGAGCGGTTTACCTCTACGGTAAAATCAACGTGGCCCGGAGTGTCAATAATATTAAAGTGATATTCTTTGGTTTCTGGCAAAGGCTGTCCGTTTTCCAAAGGAAATTTCCATTTACAGGTTGTTGCTGCAGAGGTAATTGTTATTCCCCGCTCCTGCTCTTGCTCCATCCAATCCATTGTGGCTGAACCTTCATGGGTTTCACCCAATTTGTGGTTTACACCCGTATAGAAAAGGATCCGTTCTGTTGTTGTGGTCTTACCGGCATCAATATGCGCGGCAATCCCGATATTTCTTGTGTATGATAAATCTCTTCCCATTGTTTAGAATCTGAAATGTGAGAATGCTTTGTTTGCTTCTGCCATTTTATGAGTGTCCATGCGTTTTTTAACAGCAGCTCCTTCTTCTTTTGCAGCAGCTAGGACCTCGGCGGCCAATTTAGCAGCCATGGATTTTTCGTTTCTTTTTCTGGAATAAGTGATAAGCCATTTCATTGCAGTTGCAATTTTCCGGTCTGGACGAATTTGCATCGGGATTTGGAAGGTTGCACCCCCAACTCGGCGGCTTCGCACTTCAACATGGGGCATAACGTTGGAAAGCGCTTCTTTCCATAGCTCCAATGATGTTTTCTCGTCGTCTTGTTTCTTTTCTTCCACAATGTCCATTGCATCATAGAAAACTTTGAAAGCCACACTTTTCTTTCCGTCCCACATCATGTTGTTCACGAAACGTGTGACTAACTGGTCGTTGAACCGTGGATCTGGTAAAAGAGGTCTTTTTTTGGCCTGTTTTTTTCTCATTTGTTGTTTTGTTATGGATAGACATCAATCGTCAAGAGAATTGATTGCTAACCCGTTTTCATTTTTACTGAACGGAACTAATTAGGTTCCTACTTTTTTGGGCGTTTTGCTCCATACTTAGATCTACGTTGCGTGCGGCCTGCAACACCTGCGGTGTCCAATGCGCCACGAACAATGTGGTACCTAACTCCTGGCAAATCCTTTACCCTTCCACCTCTAACCAATACTATCGAGTGCTCTTGGAGAT
>CAZMDY010000210.1:0-2852 GCA_964565295.1 uncultured Aequorivita sp.
GCATCGCCCAAAACCCTTCGGCTCGGCTCAGGACAGGCTTCAACAAAAAAGTCTATGCTGACGAAACTTTTCTAAATTTATCATAGCCCTATTTGCCATTTAATTTTCAATACCTTATAACATTAAACCTCCTTGAATATTAATAAAATGAGGCGTTTTGCAGGGGTTGGTAAAAACGTTTGGGACGCTATTGATTTAAAACTATCGGCTTCGCAACGAGGACAGGAGCACTCAAGGATAGGGTTATTGATGGATGAATTCTCCAAAGAACTTTTCATTAGAGTATTCCGCGGGCCTTAATCTCCAAATATTTGTTGATCGTTTTTTCTGTGAGGTTCTGTGGTTCAGTTAAGACTGTTTGGATTCCTCTCCGTTGGAGTTCGCGCACCATTAGTTTTTTATCCAACTCGAATTGTTGTGCGATGGTCTGGTCGGCCAGTTGCTGAACAGTTTCGGGGCGCGAATTGCTAAGGGTCTTTAGTTCGGTGTTTTCAAAAAAGATTACTACCAATACGTGTTTTTTTGCAATGGCCTGGAGGAAGGGCAACTGCCTATGCATGGCCGAAATATGTTCAAAATTGGTATAGAGGATCAAAAGGCTCCGCTGTGGAATCCTTCTTTTTACCAAAGCATGAAGCGCTCCATAATCGGCGTCGAGGAATTTTGGATCAATATTGTAAAGTGCTTCCAAGATATTGTTTAAATAAGTCTTCTTTGCCTGTGCCGGAAGGAAGTTTCCGAGCTTGTGGGAGAAATCTATCAGCCCCACTTTGTCTTTCTTTTTTAAAGCGATGTTTGAAAATGCCAGGGCACTATTGATGGCATAATCCACCAAGCTGAGACCTTGGAAAGGCATTTTCATTGTCCGTCCGGTATCAATGATGGAATACACGGGCTGCATCTTTTCGTCTTGGTATTGGTTTACCATCAGTTGGGCCCGTTTGCCCGTAGCTTTCCAATTTACGGTCCGCACGTCGTCGCCTAACACATATTCCTTTATCTGCTCAAATTCCATCGTATGGCCTATGCGCCGTATACGCCGAAGACCGCTGGGGGAAAGCCTGTTTTCAAAAGACAGGAAGTCGAACTGTTTCATTTGCATAAAAGAGGGGTAGACCTTTACCATCTGTTCCCTATTGAAGGTATAACGCCTTCGGATCAGGCCGATCTTGGATGAAACATAACAGTTCAGGTTTCCGAAAACATATTCCCCCCGTTGTACCGGGCGCACTTCATAAGCAAACGTGTTCTTGTCCTTGCCCAAAATGGATAGGGTTTTCAGAAAATCACGCTTTTGGAACTGTACAGGCAGTTCGTCTATCACAGCGACTTCAATTTCAAACGGATATTTGTTATGCAGCAACACTGAAACGGAGTTTAAATCGCTATTTGAAAACTTCTCGGGCAATATCCGTTCTCCCTCCAATCCCTTTTTCCGAAAGACCATGGCCAGCTCGATAAAAACCATAACAGCAAGCGCTACCACCATAACCCAAGCCACTCCAAACAGCCATTGCCACCAATAGGAAAATAAAAATAGAACCGATAATATGGCCAGGGCATAAAAAAACCGAGGCGTCAAATAAAAGGATTTTAAAAACATATAAAACAGCTACTATTGTTCAATCTTGTCTGGAACTACACCTCAGCAGATTGCTTCAGTCGTGCCTCCTTCGCAATGACGGACTAACAACCGGCATCCGTCATCCATCACCCGTCACCCGGCATCCCGTTATCTTGGGATTTCGATTGTCTGCGCAATTATGTCTATAACGGTTTCAGGGGTCATCCCTTCCATTTCACGTTCCGGGGATAGGATGAGCCTGTGGCCAAGAACGGGCACCAATGTTTTCTTTACGTCCTCAGGGGTAACAAAATCCCGTCCGTTTATGGCGGCAAAGGCCTTGGAGGCATTCATGATCGCCAATGACGCCCGGGGAGAGCCACCCAAAAACAAATGTGGATGGTTCCGTGTTTTATCTACCAGCTGGGCGATATACCCAAAAATTTTATCCTCGATCAAAACGTCCTGGACCATCGAGCGGAATTTAAGCAAACTTTCAGGGGTAAGTACCGCTTCTATGGTGTTTTCAGGGATGGCCTGTTTGCGCGAATGGTGGGTTTTCAGGATAAGGATTTCCTCTTCCACACTTGGATACCCAACCTTGATCTTAAAAAGAAAGCGGTCCAATTGAGCTTCTGGCAGATTATAGGTGCCTTCATGCTCCACGGGGTTTTGGGTGGCGAGTACAATAAAAGGATATTCCATCTTATGGCGGATCCCGTCCATGGTGATCTGTTTTTCCTCCATCACCTCAAACAGGGCGGCCTGTGTTTTGGCTGGCGCTCGATTGATCTCATCAATCAGCACCACATTGGAGAAAATAGGGCCTTTCCTAAATTCAAATTCCGAGGTTTTCATGTTCAGTACCGAGGTGCCCAAAACATCACTGGGCATCAGATCGGGGGTAAATTGGATGCGACTGAATTCTGTGCTGAGCGTTTCCGCAAACAGTTTGGCCGTGATCGTCTTGGCAATTCCCGGCACACCCTCTATCAAAATGTGACCATTGGCCAATAGTCCCACGATCAGCAATTCGATAAACTCCTCTTGTCCAATAATGATCTTGGACAATTGACCCTTTATGGCGTCCGATGCTTTTTGAAGTTCCTCCAGCGGAATCCGGGTGTTGAACTGAAAATCGGGATTGTTATCTTCTAATTCTTCCATTTCTTTTTTATATATATGTTCAAGTTGTTAATCGACAGTTTAAAGTCTTGTCTTGTAATGAATGTGTTATGAATTACCAAAATTCGGAATTCAGAATTTAACGAATCCACGAATCAACGAA
>CAZMDY010000211.1:0-2829 GCA_964565295.1 uncultured Aequorivita sp.
AACCGGGCCGGTTACGCCTCACCGGTGCGCACGCCGCGCGGCGAGGACATCATGGCTGCCTGCGGCCAGCTCAAATCGGCGTCCGAGCGTGCCCGTCGCGCGCGCCCGGCCCCCGCGACCGCCCCGCCGGCGGCCTGAGCCCGGGTTTCGCGCCACCCGTCACCTCGGCGGCACGCTCGGCGGGATCGGCGAAAGATCGCTCAACAAAGGCTTCACGAATCTGCATGATTAGCGGTATGTAAACCATATCGACAGAATTCCGACGTCCGGCAAGGACGCGGCGAGCAGCAGAACGAGCAGGCAGATGAACGAGCGTGACTGGCTGAATGAGGGCAGCCTCGACCCCTCTCCCGATGCGTGTGGCGATTCCGCGCGGCTCTTGACCCGACGCAGCGCGCTGGCGCTGACAGCCGGGTTTCTGGTGGCCAGTGCCGCGCCCGGACTGGCGTCGCCCTATATCCAGCGGCTCGCCCCGCGGGCGAATCATATCGTCGTCTCCAAGCGGAACCGCTCCATGGCACTGATGAGCGGCGAGAAGGAGCTGAAGCGCTACCGTATCGGTCTCGGCTTCACCCCCAATGGCCACAAGACCCGCTCAGGCGACGGCCGCACGCCTGAGGGACGCTACTACGTCGATCGTCGTAATCCCCGCAGCGCCTATCACCTCAGCATCGGCGTCAACTATCCCAACGTCGAGGATCGCGCACGGGCTCGCGCGATGGGGGTCAACCCCGGTGGTGATATCTTCATCCACGGCGGGCCGCGGTCCGAATCCGAGCACCGCGGCGGTCGTGACTGGACGGCCGGTTGCATCGCGGTCAGCGATTCCGAGATTGAAGAAATCTGGACGATGGTCCCGCTCGGGGTCCCCGTGACGATCTTCGGGGCCTGAGCCTTAGGTCCCGATCAGCTGGACCCACCAGATCTTGCCGGCGGGTTCCTGATACCAGCCGAGGCCGATGCCCTGCGCGGAAGGATCAACAACCACCGCGCGGGTATCGCCGAAGTCCAGCCAGGACCGCAGCACCACCAGGTCTGAATCCGAACCTTCCGACAGGTTCTCACCCACGATTTCCCCGCGATACCCGGCCCGGGCGGCACGTTCACGCGGGCTGGTCAGGTCCGAGCCGAAGTGCCAGGCCCGCTGCTGGTTGGCCATGTCGCGCGCATGGGTCTCGGCCGCAGCATTCAGTTCAGCCGACATGCGCACCGGCCCTGCACCTGCCTGTGCACGGGCGGCGTTAACGGCGTCTACATGCCGCAGCCGAATGTTGTCGGTATCACCCGGGCTTATGCCCCCCTGCGGGGTACCGCCCGAATCACAGGCCGCAAGCAGGACGACGAGACCCAAAGCAACGGCGAGGGAACGGAACATGAGGAAACCCGTGGTTATGAAGCCTTTGCCAGTGCTTAGCGGCTTTCAGGCAAGCCTTCAAACGCAATCGACTGTGCGCTGATCTACGCCGATTGCGCGACTTTCTTGCGGCATCCTTGAAATTCCAGTAGATTTGCTCCACTTCGTCCGGCGGACTCGACAAACACGGGAGTGGCCGTTCATGCTCGAAAACCAATCCCCGCAGATCGACCGGCGACGGTTCGGGATTCTCGCGGCCTGGGGCCTGCTCGCAGCCGGAGCAACCGGCGGCCGCGCACTGGCCGCCACCGAAGAAGAACTGCTGCGCGACTTCGTCCCTGATTCTCAGGATCGCGGTTATCTGATGCGCCGGATCTCGGGCCTGCGGATGCGTCACTGGCAGGATCATTTCAGCAGCGTGTCGCGCGGTGCGATTCTCTCGGACACTAATGACCGGGTCCTGCATTACTGGGACAGCGACGGATTCTACCGCGTCTATCCGACGTCGGTTCCGCTTTCGGGCGAGATGACCCGCCGCGGTCGGACCACCGTGACGCTGAAGCGGCCTGACCCCGACTGGCGTCCCACGGCCAATATGCTGGTGCGTCACCCGGACTTGCCACGATATGTGGAGCCGGGCCCGAACAATCCGCTCGGCGTGCGGGCACTCAACCTTGGGTTCCCGGGGGCCTATCGCATCCATGGCACCAACGACATCCGCAAGATCGGTCGTCAGTCGTCGAACGGCTGCATCGGTCTTTTCAATGAGCACATCATCGAGGTTTACGACCGCTGCCAGGTCGGCACTCCGGTGTTGCTAATATGACAACAGGCGTGTTTTACTCCCCCAACTGGATATCGGCGATTGAATCGACGAGGGAAAGTTGGTTAGGCTTCCGGCCATTAGCTTGTCCGATCGCAGGTCCGGGCGGGCTAGCAGCTTCGCAGACCCGCACTCTCTAAGGAGGATATCTATGAAGTATCTTGTGACCACTGCGGCGGCGCTCCTGCTGGCCGGCCAGGCCTTCGCCGGCGCTCTCGTATTCGAGGCCCCCGAAGAGCCGATCGTGATTGCCGAGCCGGCCCCGGTTGGCGGCTCGAACGCCGCTTGGCTGATCCCCGTGATCGGTCTCGCCGCGATCGCCTACGCCATCGCCAACGACGACTCCTGATCGTCCTGCGATAGCTCGTTTGAGCGACGGCCTTACGGGGGCGTCACTCCAGCGAAAAGAATTTTAAAGGCAGCGCGGAAACGTGCTGCCTTTTCTTTTGCCCATCGTGGCGCGGCATTTGCGATGACAAGCCACAGAACTACACCGGATCCGGCGGGCGCAGAACAACCGCACAGACGCAGAATCCACGCCCTAAAGCTACCTTATACCAGCGGCCCTGGTCTCTGACCGGGGGCGCCTTTTCGGGATGGAAAGACGCGAAAATCGCCGCCGCGCCGGATTCGGGGCAAAGGCGCTGAAATG
>CAZMDY010000212.1:0-2817 GCA_964565295.1 uncultured Aequorivita sp.
ATGAAGTACGAATTACTTTCTATATTTCGCTGAAAGATCGTTGGCTACCGAAGTCATTACATCAATTGTTTCATCGGTAAGTTTTCCTGCTTTTAACATATCCAAAATGTCTCGGTGCTTTACATTGAGCATTTCGAGATAGTCTTTTTCAAATTCCCTGATTTTTTCCACAGGAACATTTCTCATTAGGTTTTTGGAACCTGCATAAATAATTGCAATTTGATCCTCAACTGTATATGGGTCATTTTGCGCCTGTTTTAGGATTTCTACGTTTCGTCTTCCCTTTTCAATTACGTTCAAAGTTGCGGCATCCAGATCGGAGCCAAATTTTGCAAACGCTTCCAATTCACGGAAGGCGGCTTGGTCGAGCTTTAGTGTTCCCGCCACTTTTTTCATCGACTTGATTTGTGCGTTTCCACCAACTCGGGATACAGAAATACCCACATTAATTGCGGGTCGAACCCCTGCGTTGAACAAATCCCCATCAAGGAAAATTTGGCCGTCGGTAATTGAAATTACGTTGGTAGGAATATATGCCGAAACGTCCCCCGCCTGTGTTTCGATAATTGGAAGGGCAGTTAAGGAACCGCCGCCTTTTACCATTCCCTTCAAGGATTCTGGAAGATCATTCATTTCTTGGGCAATTCCATCATCTGCGATAACCTTTGCCGCACGTTCCAACAATCTTGAGTGCAAGAAGAAAACGTCTCCAGGGTAGGCCTCACGTCCGGGTGGACGACGAAGCAGAAGGGAAACCTCTCGATAAGCCACCGCTTGTTTTGAAAGATCATCGTAAACAATCAATGCTGGCCGGCCTGTATCGCGAAAATATTCACCAATTGCAGCGCCAGCAAAAGGAGCATAGACCTGCATAGGTGCAGGATCTGATGCGTTGGCGGCAACGATGGTAGTATAGGCAAGGGCGCCTTTTTCCTCCAATACTTGGGCAATGTTCGCTACCGTTGAAGCTTTTTGTCCGACTGCAACATAAATACAGTACACAGGTTCGCCAGCGTCATAAAATTCCTTTTGGTTCAAAATGGTGTCGATACAAACCGTGGATTTACCTGTTTGGCGGTCGCCAATTACAAGTTCACGCTGGCCGCGTCCAACTGGAATCATCGCGTCGATAGATTTAATTCCTGTTTGTAGTGGTTCAGTTACTGGTTGTCGATATATTACTCCTGGTGCTTTACGCTCCAAGGGCATTTCATATGTTTTGCCAGTAATTGGACCTTTCCCATCAATGGGTTGACCCAAGGTGTTTACTACTCGTCCCACAATTCCTTCACCTACTTGTAGGGAGGCGATTCTTTGTGTGCGTTTTACCGTAGAACCTTCTTTAATCTCTTTTGAAGGACCCAAAAGTACGATCCCAACATTATCTTCCTCCAAGTTCAATACAATACCTTCCAGACCGCTTTCAAATGCAACCAATTCGCCGTATTGTGCATTGGAAAGCCCGAAGGCGCGAACGATTCCGTCTCCTACTGTTAATACAGTGCCTACTTCATCCAGGGATGCACTTGCTTCAAAACCTGTAAGTTGTTGCTTCAATATTGCTGATACTTCAGCTGGTTTTATTTCTGCCATTTTTATTTAGATATTAGACATTAGATATTAGACCTTAGCCTAAACCTAATTTCCTTATTATATTGATCTACTGAATTCTTTTTTTATCTTTCTAAATTGATTTACAATACTCGCATCGTACTGTATGTCGCCAACCCTCAAAATAAACCCGCCTATAATTTTTGGGTCTATTTCGTTTGTTAAACTGACTTTTTCACTTTTGGTCAATTCTTTTATCTTGGCCATCACTTTTGATTCCAATTCTGGGGAAAGCGCAACAGCGGTTATCACGTTTGCTTGTTTTACCCCTTGCTCATCGTTAAAGAGCTTGATAAAGCTTGCTGCAACCTTGTTGAGCAAAGTAGCCCGTTTGTTCTGAACCAAAGTGTTGATCAATAAATGCGTAGCTTCAGATTGGCCACTGAAAATTTTCAGCAAGGCTTGTTTCTTGTCCTCTGCCTTGATTACCGGGCTTTGGAGAACTGTCTGTAGTTCTCTGCTGCCGGCAATGGTTTTGTGAATGGACTGCATGTCGCCGAACAATACTGCTGCTGTATTGTTTTCGTTTGCGTTCTGCAAAATCGCTTTCGCATATCTGATCGCTGCCCTGTTGCTCATGGATACTTAATTTAATTTGGCTTCGCCCAACATTTGATCTACAAGTTGCAATTGCTTATCCTTATCGGTAAGTTGGTTTTTAACGACTTTCTCAGCAATTTCCATTGACAGACTTGCAACGTGTTGTTTTAATTCGGCCATTGCCACTTTCTTTTCATTTTCAATTGCTGCTTGTGCTTGGGCTATCATTTTGTTTGCCTCAAGTTGAGCCTCTTCTTTGGCGTCGGAAATCATTTTTGTTTTTATTTCACGTGCCTCTTTCATCATTGTCTCCCTTTCTGCTCTAGCTTCTTGGAGCAATTTTTCGTTATCGGCATGCATATTCTGCATTTCGATTTTTGCTTTTTCGGCTGCGGCCAAGGCTTCGTTAATAGACGTTTCCCGGCCTCTTACAGCACCCAGAATTGGCTTCCAGGCATATTTGCGCAAAAGAAACAAAAGCAATAGGAATATTATGGTGGTCCATAATATTAAACTTTCTGGTGCTACTATATTCATTATAAGCGTATTTCTAAAGTTTGATTTTGTTTAAAACAACATCCCACGGCCAACCGCTGCGGAATGTTGTTTTCTAAAAATTAGGCAATCAATGCCACAACCACTGCGAAAAGAGCAACACCCTCAATA
>CAZMDY010000213.1:0-2797 GCA_964565295.1 uncultured Aequorivita sp.
ATATTAGGCACAAAAGGTGTTGCCATAATGGATTTTGAAGGAAACGTCATCGGAAGCGTATCCACTAAAAACCTTAAGGCTTTTACTGCTACGAAAGAGGAAATCTGGCTACTGGAAACCAAAAGGTTTTTACGAATAGACGCACAAGAAGGAACAATAATGGAAGAATCAACTGTTAGTAAATCAGACATTATCACATTTAGCCCATCCGGTAGAGCTCTAGCAAAAATTAAGGGAGCAAAAGTTGAACTTTTGCGAAAATAATTCTTGTAAGGCTAGTAATATGAAGTGATAAAATAGAAAAATAGCTAATTTACACCAGTACGATTTTAAATTAGTTGTTACGAGAATTTTGCTCGCAGATGACCACTTTTTAGTATTGGATGGTTTGTAAGATCTGGAAGTGCAATATAACCATCACCAACAGTTTTAATGCTAGTTTTTCAAATGGATGGTTTGGAAGAATAATTGGAACATCAGAATTTGAAACTGCAGGCACGAAGTGAGTTTTCGGGATATTGATCTTGTAGTTGTTATAAAACGGGCTCTATATGGTAATCAGCCATTAGAGCTGGAAAGAATGAGGTGGTAATCAGTTATTTTAAAACCGAGGGAAAAGGCGATTGAGAAACCAGAAACGGTAGAGACGAAGGATGCACCGTCTCTACCCTGGTAAAAATAAATTGTCGAAAATGCGCATCAAAAAAGAAACTTGAAACAAAAGAAACAAGTAACCTGACACAAGAAAAATAACTATTCCTCCAAAAATCCCTGTTTGCGCATCCAAACGTCATTGTACATTTTACCGACATAACGGCTGCCGTGATCGTGGAAAAGGACCACAACCACATCGTCTTTTGTGAAATGTTCCTTCAACTGGAGCAGGCCTTTTATGGCCGCACCAGCAGAATTCCCCAAGAAGAAACCTTCCATTTTGGCGAGTTTCTGTGTGTAAATTGCAGCGTCTTTATCGGTTACTTTTGTAAATCCGTCGATGATACTGAAATCAACGTTTTCGGGAAGAATGTCTTCGCCTATTCCTTCGGTTATGTACGGATAGATTTCATTTTCGTCAAAAATCCCGGTTTCGTGGTATTTTTTGAAAACACTTCCGTAGGTATCGATTCCCCAAACTTTAATGTTCGGATTTTGTTCCTTTAAATATTTTCCCACACCACTAATTGTCCCGCCGGTGCCAACCCCGACCACAAAATGCGTTACTTTTCCATCCGTCTGTTTCCAGATTTCAGGACCGGTACTTTGATAATGTGCTTTGGTATTGCTCAGATTGTCATACTGGTTGACGTACCAACTATTGGGGGTTTCTTCCGCCAATCTTCTTGAAACGGAATAATAACTACGGGGATCATCTGGGGCCACGTCTGTCGGGCAAACAACAACCTCACTGCCCACGGCACGAAGGATGTCGATTTTTTCCTGGCTCTGTTTATCGCTGATCACGCAGACCATTTTATATCCTTTTACAATGGCCACGAGTGCCAATCCCATTCCGGTATTTCCTGAAGTTCCCTCAATGATTGTTCCTCCTGGCTTTAACCTGCCATCGGCCTCGGCGTCTTCGATCATTGTCAATGCCATTCGGTCCTTGACAGAGTTTCCGGGATTGAAGGTTTCGTATTTGGCCAGCACCAAAGCGGGGATATCCCCAATTATTTTATTGATTTTGACCATGGGCGTATTGCCGATGGTTCCCAAGATATTTTCTGCGTAATCCATTTCTGATTTTTTAAGAATGCAAAGGTATCAATCTTAATTCAGAATTATGAATTAAGAATTATGAATCGGGAATTATTCAAACCGAATGGCCTTCACCGGAGATATTTTTGTAATGAGAATCGCGGCTACCAAAAGCATTAGAAGACAGAGAATGAAGGTGCCGGCATTCATGATAAGAATATAATCCCAGCTCAAATATACCGGAGCTTCGGAAACATAATAGGTATTTGGATTTAGCGGAAAAACCTTCCCGTATTTCTGAAGCAACAGCAAGCCGATCCCGATAAGATTTCCCCAAAATAGACCTACGCCAATTAGGTACATTGCGTTATACAGGAAAATTTTCCGCACGCTTCTGTCGCTGCTTCCCATTGCTTTTAAAATTCCGATCATTTGGGTGCGTTCCATAATCAAGACCAACAGCGCCGTGATCATATTTATTCCCGCCACGAGGATCATAATGCCTATGATGGCCAAAATATTGAAATCGAACAGGTCCAACCATTCAAAAATGGAAGCGTATTTATGGCGGATGGTCTGTGTGTCCAAAGTGCTTCCGGTTTCGTTGTAAACCGCATTGCCAATGGGAACAATTTCATCAAAATCATGGACAAAAACCTCAAAAGCGCCTATTTGGTCTTTATCCCATTTGTTCAATCTTTGGATATGGCGAATATCAGTGATTATAAACTGCTCATCAAACTGTTGGAAGCCGCTATTGTAAATTCCCACAATCTCGAATCCCCTGCTTCGTGGGGTTTTAGACACCTCATCATTCAGAAAAAATGTGGTAACCTTATCCCCAAGTTTTAAGTGAAGCCGATTAGCGAGATATTCGGAGATCAAGATATCCTCATTAAGTTCTCCTTTAAAATTGGGCAATTTCCCATCTACCAAATACTCCTTGAAATTGTCCCAGTAATAATCATCGCCCACGCCTTTTACAACTACGCCCTCAAAATCGGTCTCAGTCCGGATTACGCCACCTTTTGAGGCGGTTACCTGTACGTGTTTTATTCCATCTACATTTTTAAAAGTTGGATAAAACGGCTGGTCTTTT
>CAZMDY010000214.1:0-2779 GCA_964565295.1 uncultured Aequorivita sp.
ACCTTCTACTTTGACCCAAAAATAAATTGTTTTGTCGGAAATAATGGTGTTGGAAAAACCAATGTGCTCGACGCGATCTATCATCTTTCCTTTGGAAAAAGCTATTTTAATCCGATTACTGTCCAAAATATCAGACATGGAGCCGACTTTTTTGTGATTGAGGGAGTTTACGAGAAAGAGGAAACCCCTGAAAAAATAGTGGTCAGTGCAAAAAAAGGACATAAAAAAATTATTAAGCGAAATGGAAAAGCTTATGATAAGTTCAGCGACCATATCGGCTTTTTGCCTTTGGTAATAATCTCGCCCGCAGATCGTGATTTGATAATTGAAGGAAGCGAAACCCGAAGAAAATTTATAGATGGGGTTATTTCTCAGCGTGATCCGGAATATCTTCAAGGTTTAATCAATTACAACAAAGTATTGGCCCAACGCAATTCACTTTTAAAATATTTTGCGGCAAACAACACCTTCAATCAGGACGCCATCGACATTTATAACGAGCAACTTCATCTTTATGGAACTTCCATTTATGGAAAACGCTCCGCATTTATGGATTCGTTTATGCCTATTTTTCTGGATCGTTATAAATCCATAAGTAGCGGGAACGAGACAATCAACGTGACCTATGAAACCCAATTACAAGAAAACGATCTGTTGACCTTGCTGCAAAACAATATTGTTAAAGATCGAATGGCACAATACACCAATTTTGGAATACACAAAGATGACCTGCTTCTGGAAATAGATGGACATCCAATCAAAAAATTCGGGTCTCAGGGGCAACAGAAATCATATTTGATCGCCCTGAAATTAGCACAATTTGATTTTATAAAAATACATTCCAAAACGAATCCAATTTTGCTTCTGGACGATATTTTTGACAAGCTGGACGAAACTCGGGTCGAACATCTGATTTCCCTGGTTGACAACGATAATTTTGGACAACTTTTTATCAGTGATACACACGCAGAACGAACCGAGGAAGTGATAAAAAAAGTGCACCAATCGTATAAAATGTTTCCTTTGAACTAATGGTTTTTAAATATAGACCAATGTTCCTTTCTATGCTTTTAAATTATGTACAATAATCATTATTAACCTGTATGATTCATCAAGCAAAAAGCCTTTTTAAATTTCTGCGGCTTTCCAAAAACCAACATGGAATCCACTCGCCCTTTGTTTATGGTTTGATGACCAAGTGCTTTAAAGACAGAAAAAAATATCCAGCATACCAAATTTTGAAGTCCCATCGAAACTCGCTTAAAAACGACCGTTCAATTATCGAGATGGAAGATTATGGCCAAGGTTCCCGAGTATTCAAAAAATTAGACAGAAAAATAGCTTCAATTTATAAAAATGCGGGAATAAAAAAGAAACGGCAAAAGCTTTTATGCAGGCTCGCGGCCTATCTCAAATGTGAAAGTATGTTGGAAATGGGCACTTCATTAGGATTGGGAACAATGGCATTGGCATGCTCCAATGAATTTGCGCGTGTTGAAACGGTGGAAGGTTGCCCGAATACTGCCAAAATCGCACAGGATTATTTTAAAAAGTACAACGCATCGAATATAGAACTGCACCAAACAACCTTCCAGAAATTCCTTTCACAACCGCACACCTCACAATACGACCTGATTTTTATTGATGGCGACCACAATGGTGCGCGCACCCTTTTATATTTTCAAAAACTTTTAAGCAATGTGCACAACAATTCGGTCATTATTTTTGACGATATATACTGGAGTAAAGACATGACAGAGGCCTGGGAAGAAATCAAGAACAACAAAAAGGTCACCGTTAGTATTGATACCTTTCAGTGGGGACTAATCTTTTTCAAAACCGGACAAACCAAGCAACATTTTACAATCCGAATATAATATGTTTGAACAGCTTGAAATTTCTATAATTTGTAACATGAACCTTATATTTGCGTCTTATGGATCAATTGGTAAATAACATTTTCACCGGGATAAAGAATTATGGAAATACTAATAAAAATTAGAGATATCAGACGCGATTTTCCAATGGGCAATGCTGTGGTAAAGGTGTTAAAAGGCATTGACTTAGACATTGAGCGAGGGGAATACGTTGCCTTGATGGGACCATCGGGCTCGGGAAAGTCAACCCTTATGAACCTGTTGGGATGTTTGGACACTCCAACCTCGGGCACTTATGAACTCAATGGTAAAGATGTGAGCAATATGACCGATGACGATTTGGCGGAGGTGCGCAACAAGGAAATTGGATTTGTGTTTCAAACATTTAATCTTTTGCCCCGGACATCTGCATTGGATAATGTTGCTTTACCTATGGTCTATGCTGGAAAATCAAAAAAAGAACGTACCGAGCGCGCCAAGGAAGTTTTGACCCAAGTAGGTTTGGCCGATAGAATGGACCATAAACCAAATCAGCTATCAGGTGGACAGCGCCAACGGGTCGCCGTTGGAAGGGCTTTAGTAAACAACCCTTCTATAATACTTGCCGATGAGCCCACAGGGAACCTCGATTCTAAGACTTCAGTGGAAATCATGAACCTTTTCAATAAAATCCACGAGGCTGGCAATACAGTTATTTTAGTTACGCACGAAGAAGATATAGCAAAAAATGCCCATCGAATTATCCGTTTACGTGACGGTATTTTAGAGAGTGACACCAAGACAGCAAATATCGTCTAACCAATTTCTCCATTATGACCATCGAATTTTCAAATCCCCTATTCCTTCTAATTGGTGCCGTTCTTTTTTTGGTTGTTATCTTTTTATGGTATAAACGCAATTCC
>CAZMDY010000215.1:0-2765 GCA_964565295.1 uncultured Aequorivita sp.
CCGATCAAAACACCCAAGTAGATATCAGCGGCTTAGCTTCGGGAATCTATCTCCTTAAGGAAATGAATGGAAGCACTGCATACAAAGTGATAAAAGAATAATGGAGTTAAGTAGATAAAAAACTTCTGGGCCGCTCAGGGAAAACCCTTAGAACAGATTTCCGTAAATACCCTGAAACAGGGCTTTTGTTCTCCGCCTAACTTTGTCTTGTAAACTTTTAAAAAATTAAGCTATGAAAACTATTACAACACTTTTAATGACGCTATTATTGATAGCGACAACAGCAACCGCCCAAGACGTGTATGTTGCGGGACATGAATTCCAAGGCACCGAAGCGGTGGTCACCCTTTGGGAAAACGGTACAGCACAAACAATCACAGATGGTACCCGTATGGCAATAGCCACTTCTGTATATGTAACCGACGGAGATGTATATATAGCCGGTTATGAGTACAATAGTGTCAATTATGTAGCCGTACTATGGAAAAACGGTGTGCCCCAATATTTAACGGATGGTTCGAAATCAGCAATTGCCACTTCTGTATATATTGCCGATGGCGATGTGTATGTCTCTGGTTTCGAAGAGGAAAATACGAAAAACGTTGCCAAATTATGGAAAAACGGTGTGGAACAAGCGCTTAGCGATGGCACAAATGATGCAGTGGGCAATTCTGTTTATGTTGCCGGTGGAGATGTCTATGTTGCTGGTTGGGAGAGCAATGGTACAAGATCAGTTGCCAAGCTATGGAAGAATGGTGTGGCACAAGACCTTACGGATGGCACAAAGGGTGCAGCCGCCTATTCTGTATATGTGGTTGGTAGTGATGTCTATGTTGCCGGCGGCGAGAGTAACGGCTCTTTCTATATCGCTAAGGTATGGAAAAACGGTGTGGCACAATCGCTGACCAGTGGTGGCAGTGCTGCATCTGCTCAATCTGTATTTGTAACCAATGGCGATGTTTATGTGGCTGGTTACGAGAATAACGGCAGCATCTCGGTCGCTAAGCTGTGGAAAAACGGTGCAGTACAAACACTCACTGATGGCACGAATCCGGGCACTGCTACCTCTGTATATGTTTTGGGTAGTGATGTATATGTGGCCGGTGCCGAGAGTAATGGAACAAAGAATGTAGCCAAACTATGGAAAAACGGTGTGGAACAAGCACTTACCGATGGTACTAATGATGCTGTAGCAGCTTCCGTATTTGTAACCGGCTCATTGGGCACAGGCGATATATCCAAAAACAATTTTACACTTTACCCAAACCCTGCACAGGATGTATTGAACATACAAATTATAGAGCCTACCACCTTGCAATTGTACAGCCTGCAAGGGCAATTGCTGAAAGAAATTAAGGCCGATAAAAACACCCAAGTAGATATCAGCGGCTTAGCTTCGGGAATCTATCTCCTAAAGGAAATGAATGGAAGCACTGCATACAAAGTGATAAAGGAATAATGAATTTGAGGAGATAGAATTGGACTTGGATCCCAAGGGAAAACCCTTAGAACAGATTTCCGTAAATACCCTGAAACAGGGCTTTGGTTCACAGCCTAACTTTGTCTTATAAACTTTTAAAAAATTAAACTATGAAAACTATTACAACTTTTTTAATACTGCTGTTACTCACAGCAACGACCCTTTCCGCTCAAGACATCTATGTAGCCGGCGTAGAATACAATGGCGGAATGCCTAGTGCCACACTATGGAAAAATGGCGCAGCGCAAACGCTGAATAATGGCTCCCACGAAGCGATGGCCTATTCTGTCGCTGTTTCTGGCAGTGATGTTTATGTGGCGGGAAATGAACACAACGGAACAAATCAAGTTGCTATATTATGGAAAAACGGTGCGCCACAGTATCTATCCGATGGGTCTAACTATGCTGATGCCAATTCCGTATTTGTTTCCGGAAGCGATGTCTATGTAGCAGGTAAAGACAACGAAATTATAAAAGTATGGAAGAACGGCGTATCACAAGACCTCACTGATGGCTCCAACAGTGCGGGTGCCCATTCTATATTTGTTTCTGGAAACGATGTATATGTGGCCGGTTACGAAAAAAATGGCTCCGTCTGGGTCGCAAAATTATGGAAAAACGGTGTGGCACAAGATTTAACGGATGGTTCAAAACAAGCTATGGCCTATTCGGTATTTGTTTCCGGCAGCGATGTCTATGTGGCAGGTTACGAATCCAATGGAACCAGGTGGGTTGCCAAATTATGGAAAAACGGGGCAGCACAGGTATTAACCAATGGAGCCAACAATGCTGTTGCCGGTTCCGTATTTGTTTCTGGCAGCGATGTTTATGTAGCAGGTTATGAAAACAATGGAACTTATGGTGTAGCCAAATTATGGAAAAACGGCACGGCCCAAACCCTGAGCGATGGCACGAGCGAAGCAGGGGCAGGTTCTGTATATGTTTCTGGCAGCGATGTCTATGTAGGTGGTCATGAATACAACGCGACAAAAGCTGTTGCCAAGTTATGGAAAAACGGTGTGGAACAAGCACTTTCTGATGGTACTTATGATGCTGTAGCAGCTTCCGTATTTGTAACCGGCTCGTTGGGCACCAGCGATATATCCAAAAACAATTTTACACTTTACCCAAACCCTGCACAGGATGTATTGAACATACAAATTATAGAGCCTACCACCTTGCAATTGTACAGCCTGCAAGGGCAATTGCTGAAAGAAATTAAGGCCGATAAAAACACCCAAGTAGATATCAGCGGCTTAGCTTCGGGAATCTATCTCCTAAAGGA
>CAZMDY010000216.1:0-2745 GCA_964565295.1 uncultured Aequorivita sp.
GCAAAACGCTTTCAGGAATCCATTACAATGGCCTACCACCGAACCCATGGTCTGGAAACGAGAATTGCTCGTATTTTTAACACCTATGGCCCGCGAATGCGCCTTAACGATGGAAGGGTGATTCCCGCTTTTATTGGACAAGCCCTCCGTGGCGAAGATTTGACCGTTTTTGGCGATGGCTCCCAAACCCGATCCTTCTGTTTTGTCGATGATGAAATTGAAGGACTTTATCGCTTGCTTTTGAGTGATTATCCATTGCCTGTAAACATTGGAAATCCAGGTGAAATTACCATCCTGGAATTCGCAAAGGAAATTATCAAATTGACCGGGACGGATCAAAAAATAGTTTTTAAACCCTTGCCGCAGGACGACCCCATGCAGCGGGAACCAGATATTACAAAAGCCAAGGAGATATTGGGCTGGGAACCAAAAATTTCTCGAGAAGAAGGCATGCGCAAAACGTATGAATATTTTAAAAGTCTTTCTAAAGAAGAACTTTTCAGGAGTGAGCACAAGGATTTTTCAAAACACAATAGATAAATAACGATAGATGTTCAGGAGCGGAAGATATTCTGGCTTGTTGCGCCCCATTTCCTATGGGATCGACATTTTCCTAATTCACTTTTTTGCCTACAAGGCTTTTGGTGAGAGCATCCCCTATTTCAATTTTGTGGTTTTTGTTTCCATCGCCTGGATTTTATTGTCCCTCCGATCAGGGTTTTACGAAATTTACCGCTTTACGCATGTGGCAAATATTATGTCGCTTCTTGGAAAGCAAGCAGTGGTTTATGCTTTGATTATTTTTGCGTTTTTCGGGTTTTATAACCAAACCAATGTTGCCCCACGCCTAATCTTCAACTATATACTGATTGTGATAGCCAGTATAGCGGTGCTTAAATTCGGAATTTATTATTTGCTGAAAAATTACCGGCTCCACCTTAGAGGAAATATTAGAAAAGTGGTCATTCTGGGACTGAACCAAAAAACCGACCAACTCCGCAAATTCTTTCTTTCAAATCCCGTCTATGGCTACAAGCTGTATAAAACGTTCGACGTAAAATCGCCAAACTCCTTAGAGGAATGTATGGATTTTGTCTTAAATGAGAATATCGATGAAATCTATGCCTCGGTGGCAGAACTAAGCAACAAAGATCTGGTCCGGCTGATAGAATTCGTGGACAACAATCTCAAAATCCTGAAATTCCTTCCGGATAACAAGGAAATTTACAGCAAAAAACTCGATTTTTCCTATTATGGCGTGCTCCCCATTTTGTCGCTGCGAAAGATCCCAATAGACGAACCTTTCAATAAATTCTTAAAAAGAGGTTTTGATATTGTACTTTCAATCTTTGTAATTGTTGGCATTTTGTCGTGGCTCACTCCAATTCTGGGATTGTTGATAAAACTGGAATCCAAAGGACCTATATTTTTTAAACAAAAGCGGAATGGTCTGGATTACAAAGAATTTTATTGCTACAAATTCCGATCGATGATTCCCAATCCAATGGCCGATTTTCATCAAATCAAAAAAGGAGATGAAAGGGTCACTCGAATCGGAAAAATTATCCGGAAAACGAGCATAGATGAACTTCCGCAGTTTATCAATGTTCTGAAAGGTGAAATGTCCGTCGTTGGACCGCGCCCCCATATGGTAAGCCACACCCAAATGTATGCCGAACGTGTGGATAAGTTTATGGTCCGCCATTTCATCAAACCCGGAATAACAGGACTGGCACAAGTAAGTGGATTTCGTGGAGAGGTTGATAGCGAAAGCCACATCATAAACCGGGTAAAGTACGATATTTTTTATTTGGAGAACTGGAGCCTCTTCCTCGACATTAAAATCGTTTTCCAGACCTTGTATAATGCCTTGAAGGGGGAAGAAAAAGCATACTGAAATGTCACAACTTCCATTGGTTTCGATCATTACACCAATTTATAATTCACAAGATTTTTTGGAAGCTACCCTAACAAGCGTCCAGAATCAAACCTACAGCAATTGGGAGCTGATCTTGGTGGACGATGCCTCCACAGATAGTTCAGAAAAAATTGCGAACCAATTTTGTGCAGAGGATTCCCGCATACGTTATGAAAAATTCTCCTTTAACCAAGGCCCGGCCATCTCACGGAACCGTGCCATCGAATTGGCCACAGGAGATTATATCGCTTTTCTTGATTCCGATGATTTTTGGGCTCCGGACAAATTGGAGATACAAGTGGGCTTTATGCAAAAGCACGATTGTGATGTTTCTTTTTCAAGTTATCTTCTTGTAGATGAAGAAGGAAATTCCTTGGGAAAAAGAGTCGCCGCTATGCCCGTTCTTACCTATCAAAAACTTTTGCGCAACAATTATATAGGAAATTTGACCGGAATTTATAGAAGCAAAACCATTGGAAAGGTTTTTTCGCCCCAAATCAGAAAAAGACAAGATTGGGGCGTATGGCTTGAAGCGATCAAAAGAAGTGGAAAACCTGCATTGGGAATACAATCTGACCTATCTTTTTACCGTAAACGCAAAAACTCCGTCAGCACCAATAAATTTGGGCTTTTAAAGCATAATTTTTTGTTTTATAAAAACCATTTGAACCAATCTTGGCCTAAGGCAACCATAAGTATGGGAAAATTTTTATGGGAGTATTTTATGGTTAGGCCAAAGCTTATAGAGAAACACAACTAGCATTGGCGAGAACAAAAAGGTATATACTTTTGGGAATAACATATACTACAGGAAATTAAAGCTAAAG
>CAZMDY010000217.1:0-2744 GCA_964565295.1 uncultured Aequorivita sp.
TCGGTTATTAATCGCTTACTTTCGTTTATATTCGTTTGTAAACGTTTGTAAACGAATGAATATAAAGCAATTAATTGACTATGTGTAGTTTACAGAAAGGAGTGGGAAATTAGATAATTTCCAAAAAAGTTGATGTATTTAAAAATAATTAGGAAAGATAGAAGAAAAATAGGGCAATATAATTTTAGAAAGCTCTCTTAAAATTCAGATTTCAACCAAAATTTAATCTATTAAAGACCAAAATAGAACTCAGTGATTTCCTAAAAGTAGATATAATTACCAAGACTGCCCCTTCAGTTTCAAAGCAGCATTCAGAACATCACGCTGGCTAATTTGCCCCACGAGTTTGCCATCCTCCAAGATCGGGAAACGGCGGTGTTTTGATTCGAGAAATTTATTTGCGGCGTCGAGAACATTCATATTGCCATCAATGGTTTCCACATTTTTAATCATGTGTTGATCTACTCTTACATCCTCCATTGGAAGATTGTGGTATCGGCAATCGCTTATTTCCTTCAAACAATCTCCTTCAGATATAATGCCTACCAATTCATTCTTGCCATTCACAACTGGTCCTCCAGAAATATTCTTCCGCAATAAAATTTCAATAACTTCCATAACCGGCTGTTCAGGCCGAAAGGTTATTAAATTCCGAGTCATATAGTCAGAAACTTTTATTTTTTCAGTAAACTTTTGTTGAGATTTGACTCTCCGGCCGATAAAACTTTTAATTCCCATACTACTTAATTTTTTTTGCGAACACCTAATATACTGAATTTTACGGTACGATTGCAAACAGAAAAAGAATCCTTTCAATTAAAATTGTATTTTTAACAAAATTTCCACCAATGAAATCCTTCAATGCCCTATTATCATTACTTCTAATTATAGCACTGGCCTATTATAGTTTTTTGGGATTGATGCCACATTACAATGAAAATGAAATTGTTCCGGCAACAGAATTTTCGGTGGATAGAGCGCTTATTCCACTTGAGCAAATCGCAAAGGCTCCACATTATGTTGGTTCTCCTGCCCACGTCGAGGTGCGAAAATTTTTGATTACGGAATTGGGAAAATTGGGAATGCAGCCTCATATTCAAGAAGGTTTTAGTTTAAATCCAATTTCAAAAACCCTTACCAAACCAATAAATATCGTAGCCCGAATTGAAGGTTCGGAAAATGGTAAAGCCCTACTCCTACTTTCACATTATGACAGCGCGGCGGTATCTTCCTTAGGGGCGAGTGATGCCGGAACCGGCGTAGTGACTATTCTGGAAAGTATTCGTGCTTTTTTGGCTTCAGGGAAAAAACCGAAAAATGACATCATCATTCTTTTTTCCGATGCAGAAGAACTTGGTCTGGACGGCGCAAAACTTTTTGTGAACGAACATCCGTGGTCAAAGGAAGTTGGATTGGTCCTTAATTTTGAAGCTCGTGGAACCAGCGGTCCAAGTAATATGATCTTGGAAACCAACGGTGGAAACTCACATATGGTAAAAGGTTTTATTGAAGCGAATCCAGAATTTCCGGTGGCTTCTTCATTGATGTACAGCGTTTACAAAATGCTTCCGAACGACACCGATTCCACAATTTTTAGGGTAGATGGCGATATAGACAGCTTTTTTTTCGCCTTTATCGACAGTCATTTCAACTACCATACTGCTAATGATTCTATGTATTTTCTGAATTGGGACAGCTTGATGCACCAAGGAAGTTATTTGCTTCCGATGTTGCATTATTTTGCCGATGCGGATCTGTCCCAATTAAAATCTGAAACGGACCATGTCTATTTCAACTTTCCAATATTGAAAATGATCAGCTATCCGTTTTCCTGGATTTTCCCAATGCTTATTTTGGCTGTATTGGTATTTATTTCCATCATTTTGTATGGAGTTTACAAAAATAAACTCAACGGAAAAGCAATAGCGATGGGATTTGTTCCCTTTCTACTTTCCCTCTCAATCTGTGGATTGCTCGGTTTTTTTGGTTGGAAATTGATCTTGCTTCTTTATCCACAATACCTCGAGATCCAACAAGGATTTACCTATAATGGACATTGGTATATTGCGTTTTTCGTCTTTCTTTCCATCGCCATTACTTTGGCCATTTACAAACGATTTGTCAAAAAACGGAATGAGCCATCTTTATTTGTGGCTCCAATATTTTTTTGGATATTGTTAAACTTCGCAGTAGCTATATTCCTGAAAGGTGCCGCTTTTTTTATCATTCCTGTGTTTTTTGGGCTGCTTTCATTTTTTGTAATGTTGAAGCAAAATCGCCCCAGTCTACTCATTATGACATTTCTAGGAGTACCAGCCGTTCTTATATTTACACCCCTCATCCAGTTTTTCCCAGTGGGGCTGGGATTGAATATGTTGGTTATTAGTGCTGTGTTTACAGTATTGTTGTTTGGGCTATTGTTTCCAATAATTTCTTATTATAGAATGAAAAATCTGCTTTCGGGAATCTGTTTTTTGTTGGCAATTTCGTTTTTTATAATTGCCCATACGAAAAGTGATTTCTCCGTAGAAAGAAAAAAACCCAACAGCCTTGTTTATTATGAAGACAAAGATTTAGGAAAGGCGGTCTGGTTAACTTATGATAGACAAATTGACGAATGGACCCAGAATTATTTAAGCGAAAACCCTGAAATGGCGACAAAATATATTGACGAAGCATCCTACAGTAAATATGGAATTAACTATACATTTGCCGTAGAAACACCAAGAAAACCAATTCCTGAC
>CAZMDY010000218.1:0-2720 GCA_964565295.1 uncultured Aequorivita sp.
GGCGCCACCAAACTTTCGGCTATAAAAAATGCAGTGCCATCCTTTCGTGCGTGGACCCAATTGCCGGTCTTGCCCAGAAATTCCAAAGTATCCTGCGCATTTGCCTTTCCTATGATTTTATAGTCGGTAGAAGGACCACTTCTAAGGTTTGAAAGTGATCTTACCTCTAATAGTCGCGTAAAATCTGCATTTTTGGTTCCTTCCCGCGGTTCTTTGGTCTTCTCAATAAAATGGAGTGGATCGATCGCACCGCTGAAACCTTTGTATATTCCGAAATGGAGATGCGGCGGAGTGGTAATTGCATTTCCGGTATTTCCCACAAATCCCAAGGTATCACCTGGAGAAACCAAAGTTCTCTCGGCAATGGCTATACTGTCAAGATGGGCGTAATACAGAGATTGTCTTCTTTTTCGATCCCGAAGCCAAACCTGTTTTCCTCCCAGTCCCCGATTTCCTGTAAATCCAATACGGCCCTCTGTAGCGGCAAGGACAGGGGTTCCACGGGGCGCAAATATATCAATACCTTCATGGGTTCTTGCACCCCCTTCACGCACAGCGCCCCAAGGACTATGGATATCGGCATTCTGTTTCCCTGCCACGGGAAAAACATAGACAGGTTTTCGATATATCTGAAGCCGAAACTCAGTGTTCGCGTTAATTTCAGGTTGGACCAAAATTTTATAGAGTCCCGATTCCTCTATTTCCTGATGTAAGGAGCGTTGGCCAAATTCAGCACTCTTGATCTTCTCCAATTCGCCGATGGAATCCTGTTTTATTCTATACAGATCCAAAAAGACATTGGTATATAACGAATCCCCTGCCAGTTCAACAAAAAGCACCTGTCCACGTTGCAGTTCTGCGATATAGGAATACACAGGAAAGGAATTTGGAAAGAACCTGCCCGTTTCGGTATAGGGCAAGGAAACAAAAACGCTGTCCTGCAGTCCAAGCTGTTCCTGTCTTTCCCACTCATCAAACAACCCAGGTTTATCCTTAAACTCCCTTCCATAAATGGTACGGGCATCGGGATTGGTGACCAGATCGGTTACTTGCCGAATTTCGGAACAGCCGACCAAGAGGGTAAAACAAGCAATTAAAATCAAACATCTTTGTACCATAGGCATTTCTATACGCATATATTATGCCAATGGTTTTTTTGGCAAAGGTATATGAACGCGAATTGTTTAAGTATGAATTGTGGATGGGATAAAGCCTGTCCTAAGTCCTAAGTCATTAAGCCTTACGTCATTCGTGAAATCTCGGCAAAAACCCGAGAGTATCTTTTTCCGACCAAGATGCAGTCTTGAAAGTTGGGAATCAAAACCTATCTTTGTGAAAAGTATTCGAATGACCATAACGCAACTCAAATATGTTCTCGCCGTTGCAGAACATCAGAACTTTACGAAGGCGGCCGAAAAAATTTATGTTACGCAACCTACGCTAAGCATGCAGATCCAAAAACTGGAACAGGAACTGGATATTCTTATTTTTGACAGAGGGAAAAAACCAATTGCCCCCACTGCAGTTGGTAAGAAGATTATTGAACAAGCGCGCAATATCGTCAACGAGGCAGACAGGATGCAAGATGTTGTAGACCAGGAAAAAGGATATATTGGCGGAACCTTTACCTTAGGGATCATTCCCACGGTCATGCCCACTTTATTGCCGATGTTCCTAAAATCATTTTCAAACCGATATCCAAAAGTCCATTTAAAAATAGAAGAACTCAACACAACAGAAGTGATTGAACTTATAAACGAAGGATACTTGGATGCTGCTATTGCTGCTACCCCTTTGGAACACGAAAAAATCAAGGAACGCCCATTATATTATGAACCCTTTGTGGGATACATTCCAAAGAACCACAGGCTCTTCGGAAAGGAAAAATTGGAAACCTCCGATTTGGATATCCACGATATTCTTTTACTTGAGGACGGGCACTGTTTCCGCGATGGGATCATAAACCTGTGTAAAGCTACAAAGACAACCACCCAGGATAAGTTTCAGTTGGAAAGTGGCAGCTTCGAAACTTTGGTGAAACTTGCCGATGAAAATCTTGGGATGACGCTTCTGCCCTATCTGCACACCTTGGATATTGCCCCTTCCAAAGTAAAAAATCTCAGACATTTCAAAGACCCCTCTCCAGCTCGCGAAGTCAGTTTAATCTACAGTAAAAGTGAGCTTAAGATGCAGATTGTAAATGCATTGTACGACACCATATCGGGCGTTGTCCGCGGTGCGATCGCATTTCAGGATGTTAAGATAATAAGTCCGCGGAAACAGTGATGGGTGTTTGGCTGTGGGATGTCTGTTGTTTGTTTTCCTTTGTCATACGAAGGACGAAGGGAGAGGGACGATTTACGAAGGACGATTTACGATTTACGAAGGGCGAAGGACGATGGACGATTTAATCCGGCACGGCTTTCCTTAATTATTTCTTCTGAAGTTTTAAGGTAAGGTGCATACAACTGTGGATTTCTTTCCAAGATTGGGCATTCCAATCCTTTTCGATCATTTTGCTGACCTTTCTTTTTTTGTAGTTTTTGCCAAGCGGCATAAAGTTTAGGGGAATTCCGTATTTGCTTCTTCCAAGAATGCCACGTTGTTCAAGGATATTGAAGGAAGAATCCAATTTTTCAAGTGTCTGCTTTGAAAAAGGCCACTCCCAGTCCTTATCACTCTGAAATGGTCGGTACATGGATCTTACAACTTTAATCGGA
>CAZMDY010000219.1:0-2714 GCA_964565295.1 uncultured Aequorivita sp.
ACACTGCCCAACATGATTCATAAATTCCTATTTCTAAAAAGTCCGCACTTTCAGGTCCACTTACAAGCACAGGCTCATTTGGTCCTAAACCGGAAATCTGGAAGTTGGTTATCGTTAATTCACACCAATCTGTATTGAAATTCGGTGCATATACCCAAAATGCTATCCACTGTCCTGCATTTACGTTCACAGTTTGAGTGCCACTTTGGTTAAAATCTGTTGCACTATTTGTCTGTAATTGATTTGCAATAATAGGCGCTAATAAAGATGCAGCCGTAATCATTGGGCCTACATAATATCCCGCAGGTGCAAACTGTGTTCCCGGAAATCCATCCCCATTCTCGTAATCATACTGCCAATCAAATGATACAGTCCCAGCTTCAGGTGCCTGCCATTGTACAAATTGTAGTAAAAAGAAATTATTCGGTGGTACAGGGAAATCATTCGGATTAGGTGTGAATAGGGATAATTCCTCAGGCATGTTGTCATATACAACACCATCTACAGTAATAGGTACCGCAGGTGGTGGGAATGTCTGATTTGATGTCAATCCATTTTCCTGACCATATGGTCCACTAAATCCACTTTGCGTAATTGTCGTTATTTCAGGACAATCTCCCATTAGTCCAACTGTATAGCTTACCACACGTCCACATTCTCCCGGTGTTAAATCAATTACAATGTCATCCGGTACTACTACTTCACATGGTATTGGTGGTGCAGCAGGCTCACCTATCTCTATAGAAAAATCTACCTTAGCACCCCATGAATAAGATGCACAAGGATTTAAAGGTAGAATACCACCCTCTTGTTGCATCGCTCTCATTGTTAAAACGTCACCGGTAACAGCAGTTGCTGGAACAGTAAATGTATATGTTGCAGGGAAACCTGCAGCTCCACCACCAGAAACAAATGGCCAATTAGATGAACCAATAACTTCGGTTGCATCTAAAACTGCATCACCATTCCAATCGATCCAAACAGTTCCTGAACCTCCAAAAAGAGAAAGCCCACAACTACCGTAAAGGATATCCAAAGAGTATGTACCTCCAGGTGATACAGTTGCTACTAAAGCTGTTTGATCCTCTAAGCCAAGAATACCCGGACAAGTGCCTACAAAGTTAATATCTTGGGTTTCACCTTCTAATGTTAAGCTATTGATATTACTGTCAGCAGTACTCGAAGGTCCACCACCACAAAGTTGACCTATTAAAGAATTGATTGTAATAGTGGTTCCTGCTCCATCACATGGATGAGGAGTAGCCCAGGAGTCAACAACTATGAAGTATTGAATGCCAGCCGTTAAATTGACGGATAATGTTTTAGTTGTTGCACTACTCTGCACAAAACCAACACATGTTCCTCCCGTAGTAGGACATCCTTGATATACATTAATAGCTGTCCAGGACTGTCCATTCAATGACATTTCATGTAAACCTGTTCCTACTGGTGTAAGAGTCAAGACTGCTTCATTACCTGAATAATAATTTGCTGAGCCACAAACCGTAGAATTTGCGGAAGTAATATCATTTGTACCGGTACAAGTTACCAGCGCCATATAAGGTAATGAAGGCACATTTGTTGCTTGTGCACATGTTGTCGCTTTTACTTGGTTTACCATACCAAATGTGGCCATAGTAATAAGAAAAAGCAGAAATATTTTTTCTGTAAAAATTCGTGTATTCATAAGATTATTTTTATTTTTTTAATTTAATTACTGGACTAATAGCGCCTTAATTCGATCCTTCGCCTGATCAGCAACTATCTTTTTCTGTCCGGTATAATTAGGTTTAACAAAAGTAGCTTCGATAGCTTCTTTCACATCTTTGGTAGCTTCAAGATTAGTAAGCATCATTTGATAGAATACTAAAATTGCAGACTCATTAGTACCTTGCTGATTAGCGGTACTTGAAAGAGTAATTTGATTGGATTTGTGTCCAATTTCATTTTTCAAAGTTGTAGCTGCTTTATCAAAATCCATATAATTTTGAGCAAAACTAGATGTAGCACTAATAAAGAATACTGTTATTAGTACAAATAAAAATTTCTCAGATTTTTTTAAAATCTTTTGAAAACAGAATAAAGGGAAAAAATCTGTCTTTTTCATGAGTTTGGAATTTAATGTTTAATAAAAAACAATAAAATATATATCTGATGGAATATATGAGGTGTGGAATCAATAATAGTTATAGGTCACACACTGAATAGTATGCAGATCTGCATACTTATTTAATCCAAGGATAATAATTTATTGTTCGTTTAAAATGTTCGTCGGGTCAAAAATATTAAGTAAAATTGAAATACCAAAATATTTGTTAAAAAATCTATCGATCTATTGAAAATAACGATATTTTTTTAGGTAAACTAAAAGATATCGTTATAAATTTTAACTAAAAAAAATATCGAATTTTAAATTATTATAGAATAAGAACCTAATAAAATACTTTAAATTACAATAATATTTGCAAATATTGAGATATAAACATTAATAATACTTATTTGCTATTAATAATACAAATTCATTATGGAATATAAATTCATTAAAAACTGTAATATAATTTGGATAAAATGCATATACTTTTTAGAAAATAAGAGGAGCCATACATTTTAGTATAGCTCCTTGAATACTTTTAAATGGTTTACAAATTATAGATTAATTCTCAATCACTATCATTTTCTTAGTACTTCTGAAGTCTTCTGTTTCCAATGTATAC
>CAZMDY010000220.1:0-2702 GCA_964565295.1 uncultured Aequorivita sp.
TTGCACTGGTTCCCAATTCCAAAATAGGGAAGAGGTCGGTAAGATAATCGCGCAGCACGTTTCCAGTTACTGAAATGGTGTCTTTTCCCGCTTTAACACGTTCAAGGGTATATTGCGTAGCATCATCTGGAGAAAGGATTTTTATTTCCAACCCTGATGTGTCGTGATCCGGCAAATATTGGTTCACTTTTTTGATAATCTCCGCATCGTGGGCACGGTTTTTATCCAACCAGAAAACAGCTGGGTCTCCCGTTGCGCGAGCTCTTTCCACAGCGAGTTTTATCCAATCTTGAATTGGGAGATCCTTTGCTTGGCACATTCTCCAAATATCCCCTTGTTCAACTTTATGTTCGAAAATTGTTTTTCCCGAACCATCAATGACCTCCACTTTCCCATTTGTGGGAATTTCAAAGGTTTTATCATGACTGCCGTATTCCTCTGCCTTTTGAGCCATAAGACCTACGTTGGGCGTTGATCCCATTGTGGCAGGATCGAAGGCCCCGTGCTTTTTGCAGAAATCAATTGTGGTCTGGTAAACCCCGGCATAGCTGCTATCTGGGATTACTGCTTTGGTATCGTGTGATTTTCCATCAGGACCCCACATTTGACCTGAATTCCTGATCATTGCGGGCATGGAGGCGTCCACGATAACATCACTTGGCACGTGCAAATTTGTGATTCCCTTATCGCTATCGACCATTGCCAAATCTGGATTTTCATCCATTATTTTTTTAATATCCGAGAGAATGGCATTTCTTTTTTCTTCGGATAATTCAGATAATTTTCTTTCCAGAACAGCGAGACCGTTGCTTGGATCAATGCCCAATTGTTTGAAAGTGTCAGCATATTTTTCAAAAAGTTCTTTAAAATACACTTTGACCGCGTAACCAAAAATAATTGGATCACTCACCTTCATCATGGTGGCCTTTAAATGTATGGAGAATAATAGTTTATTTTCTTTGGCGTCCCTTAGTTGTTCTTCAAGGAAGGAAACCAAAGCCTTTTTGCTCAAAAGGGTGGCGTCGATGATCTCGCCTTTCAACACTTTCAATCCCTCTTTCAATGTTTGTTTTGCTCCGTTTCCATCAGTAAGAATAATACTCAAAGTATCATCTGAAGCCATTGTAGATGACCGTTCATTGTGAAAGAAATCGCCCTGGTCCATTGTGGACACGTGTGATTTACTGTCACTGCTCCATTTTCCCATTCGGTGTGGGTGTTTTTTGGCATAATTCTTAACGGCCTTTGGAGCCCGTCGGTCACTATTTCCTTCTCTAAGCACAGGATTTACGGCACTTCCTTTTATTTTGTCATATCTTGATTGTATATCCTTTTCTTCGTCATTCTTCGGTTCGACCGGATAATTTGGAATATTAAATCCTCTTTTCTGAAGCTCGGCAATAGCAGCGTTCATTTGTGGAAGGGACGCACTGATATTGGGTAATTTAATGATGTTCGCTTCCGGGGTTTTGGCTAAATCGCCAAGTTCTGACAAAGCATCACTAACCCGTTGGTCTTCTGAAAGATATTCGGGGAAAACAGCTAAAATTCTTCCAGATAATGAGATGTCCCGGCTTTCAACTTTTACGTTTGCGGGAGCTGTGAACGCTTTAATTATTGGTAAAAATGAATGTGTAGCCAAAAAAGGGGATTCGTCAGTTTTGGTGTATATGATTTTTGTGGAATTTGTCATAGAATTTGTTTTTTTTGAAATAGGAATATATCGTTTTTGTAAATTTCTAAGGAATGCAAAGATAACGATTTGGTTGTCCAAATAAAAGAGAAGGTAATGCTTAGTTTGGTGATTCTTACCGCAAAACCCCTCCTATTCATTTCTTGAATTGAAGGGGTTTTGATTTTGTGAGGGCCCACCCCGCCCTTCGGGCACCCCTCCCTTGAAAGGGTGGGGAGCTGGTTCCGTTGGCTATTTTGTGGTCATCTGTGCCTGGGGAAACTTTTTTTGCTTTGTATTTGATTTTTTTGTTATTTTATTACTTTTTGGGATATATAAGTTGTTGTCATGAGAAGGAAGAAGATTCATGATAAGCCCGAGATGCGGGCTTTTAGACGAGAGTTGCGGAATAATGCAACTCCTGCCGAGGCTTTTTTATGGAAACATTTACAAAGGAGTCAATTGGAAGGGCGAAAGTTTAGGCGACAGCATAGCATCCATAATTATATTGTTGATTTCTATTGTGCTTCGGAAGGTTTGATTATTGAATTGGATGGACAGGTTCATATGAATGCCAACGCTGAAGAATATGATAGAAAGCGCGAGGCTTTTCTGGAAGATATGGGATTTGTTGTTGTTCGATTTGAGAATAAGATGGTTTTTGATTTTCTGCCTTCGGTTTTAAAGGATATTCGGGACCATTTTATTGAGAATAGGAAATGAACCCACCCCGCCCTTCGGGCACCCCTCCCTTGAAAGGGTGGGGAGCACGTAACCTTGACTGCTTTGTTGCCACGTCTTCCCGTATAAGGGTGGGAAAGAGGCTTTATTTTTATATTGTTATTGACGCGTACTGCTTCCTTCCCCTTGTAACAGTTAAAATAAAAAGTTCTAGGTTTCTTTAAGGGGAAGGTGGCCCCCCAGATATATCTATAGTTTAGGTGCCGATTGTATTTAGGGGGTCGGAAGGGGTTTTTACCCACCCCGCCCTTCGGGCACCCCTCCCTTGAAAGGGTGGGGAACTTGAAAC
>CAZMDY010000221.1:0-2697 GCA_964565295.1 uncultured Aequorivita sp.
GAGCGTCTGACTACGGATCAGAAGGTCGGGGGTTCGAATCCTCCCGGGCACGCAGTGAAACCCCCTAAAACAGTCCGTTTTAGGGGGTTTCTTTACTTTGGTACTCCCTGCGTTCCTCTCGACCGTGCGGAATTTCCGGAGTCCTTCCGGAAGTTTTCCGGAAACGGGTGACCCCCGTCACGGGGTCGGTCGGGGGACCACGGGTCAGGATCCCGGAGGACGGGCACCGTCCGGCAACCGAACCACCCTCGGAGGGGGTTGCAGGTATGCCGACGACGGTCCGTCTTTACAAGAAGGGGAGGAGGTTCTACGCAGAGTGGTACGACCCCACCCGGGTGCCGAAAAAGAAGTACGAGGCACTCGGCACCGACGACGAACGGGCAGCACGGAGGAGACTCCAACGTCTCGAAATCGACCTCATCGACGGGAGGCACGACCCGTGGGATAAGAAGAGGGGGTCGGCAGAAAAATTCCAACGTCTCGGTGCTGCCGTCGAGGGGTTCCTGCGTACGAAGCAGCACCTCGCAAAGAAATCGAGGAAGAACTACTCTGCGAAGTTGGGGATGCTCGTGGACCACCTCGGTGCGGACACCGACGTGCGGCAGGTGCGGGAGGAGGACATCCGGGACTTCCTCGACAACGGGAGGAGGTCCCTCACGTCGCAGAGGACGTACCTCACGCACGTGTCTGCGTTCTTCCGGTGGTTGCGCAAACGGGACGTGATCGAGGGGGACCCGTGCCGGGGGGTGGACCTCGGGAAGAAGCAGAAGGTGCGGGTCGTGAAGTCGATCCTCTACGACGAACTCGACCGGGTCACGGAACGGATGGAGGGGGAGGCAGACCGGCACCCCCAACGGGACCCCGTCCGGACGAGGGTGCTCGCACGTCTGTACCGGGTCGTGTTCTACCTCGGACTCCGGGCACGGGAGGCAACCCACATGCGGTGGTCGTGGGTGGACCTCGACGGTGCCGTGCTGCGGATCCCCAACGACGAGACGTTCTCCCCGAAGGGGAAGGAGGAGCAGAAGGTGCGGATCGTCCCCCCTGCGATGGACATCCTCCGTGCGATGAAGGAGGAGTTCGACGAGAGGGAGGAACGGGAGTCGTTCGGTCCCGACGAGGAGGACTCCGAGACGGACCCGTTCGTGTTCAGTCCCGATGGTCGGGGCAACGAGTCCTTCACGACCGACAACGTCGGGAAGACGTTCAAGAAGTGGGTCCGTAGGGTGCTCCCGGAGCACCGGGCACGGGTCATCTCCCTCCACTCCCTCCGGCACGGGACCTGCCTCCACATCCTCCGTTCCACGGGGGACATCGAGGTCGCACGGGAGCACCTCCGGCACTCTGACATCTCGGTCACGCAGGTGTACAGTCGGTACACGGACGGGATGTACCGTGACGCACTGGACCGTGCGATGGGGGCACCTGCGTGAGGGACGGACAGGAGGAGTGACGGGGCAGGGTCCCACAGGAGTTGGGGACCCTGCCCGTCCCTTGCTCGACGGGGGTTCGGCACGGTTGTAGGACGGGAGGGTTACCTCACACCAACCCTCACCGATTTACCTCCGAGATGAACGGGACGAGTTCGACGTTGCTCATCCGTAACCCCCCTGCCGACCGTGCAACGATCAGGGATCACGTGGTATCCGAGGGCATCCTGCCTCACGAGTGCGGGGTGTGCAGGACGGGCACCGAGTGGCACGGGAACGTGCTCAGACTCCACCTAGACAACGAGAACGGGGACCCCGACGACTTCCGGGTCGAGAACATCCGGTTCCTCTGCCCCAACTGCTTCCAGCACGTCTTGGAGGGTAGACGGAGGTCGTGGGGGCACAACTCGACGAGGTGCCGGGACTGCGAGGTGCTGATCAACCGGGGTGCCGTCCGGTGCCGTCCCTGCTACAGTGCGTTCAGGAGGAGGAAGGGGACGCAGCAGGCACCCCGTTTCCAGAAGGCAGACTACCCCGACCCCGGAGACCTCCGGCAGATGGTGAGGGAACGGGGATACCGTCCCGTTGCCCGTGACCTCGGGGTGAGTGACAACTCGGTCCGCAGGTACCTCTTGCGGCACGGGGGTCTGCCGAACAACATCCCGTACCGGTCGAAGGAGTCGCAGGAGGGGGACGAGAAAGCAGGGTGAGTTCGATGGGTTGGGTCCTCCTCCTCGTACCGATCATCGGGGAGTGGGGAGGTTGACCGGGGGTGTCCCGAGTTCAGGGTTGGGGGAGATCGGTCCCGTCGTCCGACCCCCTCCTCCGGAACTCGTCGAGGTGATCGGAGACGTACTGCACGACCATTGACGGGTCGAGGTCGTGCTCTTCGATAAGGTCCCGGAGTTGCCGGAGGGATCGGTCCCGTCCCTGCGACAGGTTCCGTTCCCCTTCGAACTTGATCTGGTCGAGGGAGGTGTAGGTGAACTTGTCTCGTCGGTCTCTCATCAACTCGGGTGCACCGTCTCGTCGGTCAGGGAGAGGAGGGAGAGCAGGCACCGTTCGAACTCTCGAACGGTCTGTTCGGGGTGAACGTCCTCCGAGGAACTCAGCAACCTCTCAAGTTCGAGGATGACCCCCTCAACGGACTCTTCTGAGACAACGGGTTCCGCAGCAGCACTCGTAGACATGGGTTCGAGATCGTGTAAGAGTAGACCTGTATGTTATACGGCAAGATGCTATAAATGTTACACCTGCATCCCTAGGG
>CAZMDY010000222.1:0-2694 GCA_964565295.1 uncultured Aequorivita sp.
AAAGATCTTTGCGCTGCTGTGCGACTATGGAAATATTGAAGTGCTCTTCGATCAATTTGCGCGCGCGCTTAAGTCTTTCTTCCGATGGGTGTGCAATTATTTGACACACCGCGCCAGCGATACTTTCAGGGTTACGCTCCTCGGTCAGCAAGCCGGTTTCTTCAGGGATAACAATTTCGGGAATACCTGCGTGGGCAGAAGCGACTACGGCGGCACCTGTTGCCATGGCTTCCATGATCACAACGGGTAATCCCTCCATGTCGCCGGCATCTGTGATGATGGAAGGCACGATCACTATGTCCGCCTCCGCCATTTCAGCGCGGACTTCACTTGTGCTTTTTTCTCCCAGAAATTTCACACAATTTTGCACCTGCAGTCGGTCTGCTAGTGCACGAAGCTCATCATCCAGTGGGCCGTTGCCAAGAATTCGCAATTCAAAATTCACATTGCGCTGTTGCAGAAGAGCGGCCATTTCGATCAAATAACGAAAGCCTTTTTTGGCTACAAAACGTCCTACACCTAATAGCGTCGCTTTGCGAATCTCGCCGGCCTGAGCTTGGGCAAAAAGGTTCGCCGGTATCTGAAACGCGAAATCCTCCAAATTCATGCCGCAACGGACGACGTAGGACTTATCCCGACATGGCGTAACTGCATCGTAATAGTCCACATTGTAATGAGAGATCATGATGAGAAATTGTGCGCTCTGTAGTTTCTCGTGCAACCCCACGGTATCGGCAGCTTTAAAGGAGCCTGCGGAATGCACCGTCACACTGAAAGGAATTTGGGCATGAGCCGCCGCATACATAGCGATGGAGCTGGAGACGTTCAAAAACTGTGCGTGTATATGGGTGACTCCCACAGTCTCCATGTGGCGCGCCACCGACGCCGCGAGACAATAATGCGCCACCATCTTCGTCCGTCTCGGCAAAGAGAACTCCGGACTGATAAATGCCTTCCAAAGCCCCTTTAAATAGCGCAGTGGACTGCGCAGCAGATAGTGGAAATTTGCCGAGAGGGCACGGGACGTTTTAACTGGGTAGAGATAGTAGGTTTCGTCCACTAAATCCTTGGCATCGGCCGCTTGGCTCGCATCATCTTTGCGAATGCCGTATAACGCCAGCTCGACACCTAACTCCCTCAGCGCGCGAATCTCACGGCGCATAAAAGTGTGAGATTGGGTACCGAAACAATTGGTCAGATAAGCTATTTTCATACTTGTTTATTGTTGATAGACGCGCGAGTGTAACATGCATTAGATCACACCACTTCCGCACTGATATTTCACCCTTTGTTCCACGCCCCACGTGAAAGCGAGTTGATGTAGAATCAGATGCCACCTGGTCAGATCTGTAAAGCCTAGCGGTACATATTGCTGGGATGATGACCGATGGGTCAGATTATAGGGTGATGGTATAGGCGTTGGTAAGGTTGCAGGTTAATCATCCATATATTGATGAGGCGTTGATGAATTTACAGCAGGCATTGGGCAATAGAAAATTGATTGGTGTGGTGGCCCGCAACTCCATCGACTACGTCAACACAACGTTTAAAGCACTGGAAGACGGCTTGACGGTGGTTCCCTTGAGAGGTGTTTCTGACAGCGAGCGAATAAATGCAGTCTCCGTGGAAAATATTGTAGATGTTGAGTCTATATATGGCTGGTTCACGCCAAAGTTTGCCCATAACCAAAGCCATGACGTTGCACTCATATCCTTCACTTCTGGTACGGAGGGAGTTCCGAAGGGCGTGCTCATCAGCTTTAGAGCTTTAAATGATGTGGTGGAACGGCTATTAAATGTATGCGCAGTAGACAGCTCTATCAGCGAATATCTTGGCGTTCCCGTTTATCACTCATTTGGGTTTGGTCGTTGCCGCCTGATAGCACAGGTTGGGGGTAACGCTTTTCTTCCGGAGCATGGATTCAATCCGCGACAGATTGCACAGATGCTGATGGCGGGTGAGATAAATAGCCTTTCTGCTGTTCCAAGTATGTTGAGGGTGCTACTAGAAAATTCAGAGCTCTTCACTTCGTGTGGAAGTCATCTACGCTGGATCGAAATTGGTAGTCAGCCCATGAGCGCGGAGGAGAAAGCCCGACTACGCGAGTTATTTCCGCAAGCCGGGATCGTGCAGCATTATGGATTGACTGAGGCGTCCAGGACGACGCTTCTTAGAGTTGATCAATCTTCGACTGAAGAATTGCAAAGTGTGGGAGAGGCATACGGGTCTACTGAGATATCTGTGAGTTCCGATGGGAAAATTCGCATTAAAGGCCCTCATCTTGCTTCAGCATTACTGATTGAAGGCTGTTTGCACTCTCTTCCTGGAAGTGGTGGCTGGTTTGAAACAAACGATCTCGGAAGCATAAAAAATGGTCATTTGTTTTTTGAAGGAAGGGCAGATAATGTTATTAATTGCGCTGGACAAAAAATAGCGGCCGAGTTAATCGAAGATGCGCTGCGAGAGCAGTTTGAAATAGCGTCTGGTATTGCGGTGACTCGGGTCGGTGACGAAACTTATGGTGAGGCTATCCTTATCGCAAAAGATCGTACCTGTACGATTGCTCTCGAAGAGCTTAGAGCGGCCACGCAAGAAGTGATAAGAAGAAATGGTATTCATGCCAGCGGAATCGTGAAAGTTTATGACTGCGACGAGCTTCCTACCACAGACACTGGCAAAGTGCAGCGCCGACTA
>CAZMDY010000223.1:0-2691 GCA_964565295.1 uncultured Aequorivita sp.
TTCTCCCCTGTTTTTGTGTTTTCGTAAATATCTTCGCACAAAATACGACTGTCATACGCCCAATCCAGAACAGAACCCTGTTTGATTGTTTCCACTTCGGCTTTTGATAGTTTGTTCCTATTCGCAGCAACTTCGGTGTATGACATACCATAATAATCCAACATACTGGAATCCCAAACCACATGTAGGTTCGTGCCTTTTCCGAACCAGCGCACCTGAAAATCATTTCCACCTTTGTCTTCTTCCAATCCTATGTGCAGCGGCTGATGCAAGTCGCCCACCAAGTGCACCAACATTTTGAGATAGAAAACTTTGTCTTCATTGCTGCTATTTTCATCCTTTAAATATTGAATGCACGTTTCGATTCCCATAATGATATCGCCCCGTTTGTTTTTAGTTTGGGTGTCGTATTGATCGCCAAAAGGAAAATTGACATAATGCCAAGGACCGAAAGAATCATACTTGCGGTCGCTCTTGATTTCATCACCATAATTCGAAACGAAAGCCAGGGAATGGCCATTAAGCAATTCGTTTATCTTCTTTTTTACCTTTCGATCCAGATAGTTCTCGGCTATTTCCCCAACCGCTCGATGGCCGGTTTTTCCCCAATCATCAGCAAAAGCGCACGAAGGAATCAGCAATACAAAAAGTAAAACATATCTATACATTTTAAAATCATTAAAAATTTGATTCAAATATAACCATAAGGGTATGATTCCAATATTAAATTTCTGTTTGAAGGAGCAAAACTGACCAGTTGAAATAATGCAACAAATCCATAAAAATTAGCGTTACTTTTGGAAACCTTATTACTGAACTTATAGCACATGAAATATACGATCTATCTTTTTCTTCTTTTAGGAACAGTCGGAATTTCCCAGACTACAGAATTTGTTTTTGAAGAAATCGACATCACACCTCTGATATCGGGAACATTATTGGTTCCAGAATCTTCCCCACCCCCGCCATTGGCAATAATTATCGCGGGAAGTGGACCAACAAATCGGGATGGGAACCAGACTATGATGAAAAATAATTCGCTAAAATTTTTGGCCGAAGGACTGTATGGAAAAGGCGTTGCAACTTTTAGGTACGACAAACGGATTATCAAGCAAATGCGACTTGGCACCATCAGTGAAAGAGACATCCATTTCACCGATTTTATTGATGATGCCACAGCTATTCTGAATTACTTCAATAAAGAAGGCCGTTTTTCAGAAGTTTATATCGTTGGGCACAGCCAAGGTTCGTTGGTAGGAATGGTTGCTGCACAGGAAGGAGCGGATGGATTTATTTCAATTGCCGGTGCAGGCCAGGAAATTGATGATGTTGTGATGGACCAAATTGCTTCCCAAGCGCCCGGATTGGTCGATAATGCCCGAACTGCGTTCGATGATATTAGGGTAAATGGTGTCTCGTATAATTATGATCCAAATTTGGCATCCATTTTCAGAAAGGAAATACAGCCGTTTATGTTCAGTTGGATGCTTTACAATCCTCAAGAGGAAATCAAAAAACTCGAAATACCTGTACTCATAATTAATGGGGACAAGGATTTTCAAGTTCCGGTCAAAGAAGCGGAATTGCTTAAGGCCGCAAAACCTGATGCTGAATACAGAATAATTCCCAAAATGAACCACATTTTCAAGGAAGTAGAGGATATAGGATTGGAAAATAGTAAAACCTATAACCAACACGACCTTCCCGTTATGCCAGAATTAATAGACGCTATATCTGATTTCATTAAAAATTAATCAAAATAAAAATTAATTGTAATTTGCGGCAAAACAGCAAAAATGCAAAAAACCGCAACTGAGATTATACGCGACACCACTCCACTATTCACCAACGACACGATTGTTTTTGGGGTTTTAATGATTGCCTTAGGGTTCATATTTTATACCTCTTCAAAACGCTCAGGTTTTTGGAGCAAATTCTACGGTATCGTTCCTGCCCTTTTCATGGCTTATTTTATTCCTGCATTACTCACTACTTCAGGGGTTATAAGTCCAGAATGGATTTCAATCACGGAATCTGGAGAAGCTCGTGCAGGAAGCACTGGTTTATATTATATGGCTAGTCGTTATTTATTGCCTGCCGCATTGGTATTAATGACGTTGAGCATTGATCTAAAAGGAGTCTTCAGATTGGGTCCAAAGGCCCTCATTATGTTTTTGACCGGAACCGTAGGAATCATTATTGGTGGTCCAATTGCTGTTTTAATAATAGGAACCATCCATCCTGAAGCTGTAGGTGGCGAAGGTGCAGATGCCGTGTGGCGCGGACTTTCAACGCTCGCTGGAAGTTGGATTGGAGGTGGGGCCAACCAAACCGCAATGCTCGAGATCTATGGGTATAATCAACAACTTTATGGAGGGATGGTGTTTGTGGATATTGTGGTGGCGAATATATGGATGGCAATAATTCTTTTTGGTATTGGAAAATCAGCCAAAATTGATAAATGGCTCAAGGCAGATACTACTGCTATTGAAAGTTTAAAAGCGAAAGTTTCGGATTATTCTAAAAAAATAGATCGCAATCCGAGTCTTAGTGATTTGATGGTACTGGCAGCAATAGCCTTTGGAACAGTTAGTTTTGCACATTTTGGAGCAGATTATTTAAGTGCATTTTTTAATTCAGTCGTAAATGGGATTCCAAAAGGGATTACCAGAAATATTTTCACTTTCTTAG
>CAZMDY010000224.1:0-2675 GCA_964565295.1 uncultured Aequorivita sp.
GTGACTTTCTCTCCGCCTCGTAACTCCTGAATGGCTGCTTTCATTCCTTTTTCGGTCACCCCCTGATCTTTCAAACTTTGGGCTATGGCGCTTTTGGAATTCAAGATTGCCAATAGTAAATGCTCTATTGAAACATACTCATCTCCCATCTTTTTGGCAATATTTAGGGCCTCGGCCACAGTTCTGTTGGCTTCCCTCGAAAGCATAATATCGCCACCCGAAACTTTCGGAAAACTTTCAAGTTGTTTTTCCAACACCTGGGTAATGATCGGAATGTTGACGTTCAGTTTCTTTAGGATGAAGGGAACGGCATTTTCATCTACTTCAAAAATAGCTTTCAGTATATGTTCGTTCTCTATTTGCTGATGCCCAAAACCCATTGCAATCTGTTGGGATTGTTGAATGGCCTCTTGGCTTTTTATCGTAAAATTATTGAAATTCATAGTCAAATGATTTTGTGTAAGGTTTGTCGATTGTTCGTAGTTAAGCAAATCCAAAGCCAAATCAAAATTAGGACAAAATGTCGGTCTTATTTCTCTGAACAACAGACATTATGACTTAATTAACGTGATGTATTTAATAAAATCAGAATAATACATGAAAGTGTGTAGTTTTGTAAAAAATAAGATTATGGGATTTTTTGATAGATATAAATCAACCAGAAAAGAAGAGGAAACAAAAATTATTTCTTGGAACAAATTAAATTCAATAGAACAATTGGATGCCCTTGTCGAGGAATCGGGGACCAAGCTTGTTGGGATATTTAAACATTCCACCCGGTGTGGGGTAAGTCGGGGAGTATTGAAGTCTTTTGAAAGACAGTTCCAATTATCTGAAGACCAAGTAAAGCTCTATTTTTTGGATTTATTGGAAAATCGGGACGTGTCCAATGAGATTGCAAATCGGTTCAAGGTGCGCCATGAAAGCCCTCAATTGATTCTCATCAAAAATGGCGAAGCGGTTTACCACAATTCACACAGCTCCATTGACGCATCTAAATTAGATCGTTTTATATAATGTTTTCGCACGAAACGATTTTTGGTGTTCCGTGCAAAAAAGACAACTAAAGTTCAATTGCTGGGAGCAATTTACTTCTACATTCGCCAAAACCAATTCGTACCTCTTGGTTTTTACAGTGGCCTTTTAAAATAACGGTGTCATTGTCGTTTATAAACTTTCGTTCGGTCCCATCCGGGAGTTTGATCGGTTTTTCGCCACGCCAAGTAAGTTCAAGCATGGATCCATACGAATCTGGTGATTGTCCAGAAATGGTGCCGCTACCCATCATATCCCCACTGTTCACATTGCAACCGTTGATGGTGTGATGAGCCAGTTGTTGGCTCATATTCCAATACATATATTTAAAATTGGAAGTGCTTATTTTAGTTTCCTGTCCATTTTCCGTAGCGATATACACTTCTAAATTAATATCATAGCTTTTATCGCCTTTATACTGAAGATAGGGGAGCTGTTCCATTTCCGGTTCTGGGCCTTGGACTTTGAAAGGTTGGAGCGCGTCCAGGGTAACGATCCATGGAGAGATGGACGAAGCAAAATTCTTGGCCAAAAATGGTCCAAGCGGAACATATTCCCATTTTTGGATATCCCGGGCGCTCCAATCATTCAATAGTACCAATCCGAAGATATATTCTTCGGCTTCATTGACGGGGATCGGTTCTCCAAGAGCATTGGCATCTGTAGTTATAAATGCCATCTCCAGTTCAAAATCCACCAATTTTGAAGGGGCAAATAGCGGTTTTGTGGAACCATCTGGCATAGTTTGTCCCCACGGCCGACGGATGTTGATCCCGCTTGGGATGATGGAGGAGCTTCTGCCATGATAACCAACTGGGATGTGCATCCAATTGGGCATCAGCGCATTTTCCTTTCCTCGGAACATCGTGCCCACATTGGTGGCGTGCTCCTTGCTGGAATAGAAATCGGTATAATCACCGATCTGTACAGGAAGTTGCATTTCCACTTCATCAAGTGTAAAAAGGATATGGTTTCGGTGGTCCTGGTTATCTCTTAGCGTTGGATTGTCCTTATCAAATATATCGGCGATTCGGTCTCTTACCAAGCGCCAAGTTTTTCTGCCATCACTGATAAAATCGTTCAAAGTGTCCTGTAAAAATATATCGTCCGTGAGCTCAATTCCTTTGAAATAGCCCAGTTGGTGGAGCGCCCCGAGATCGATTGCGTAATTCCCGATCCGAGTGCCTATGGTTACAATGTCATCTCGGGTCAAGAAAACACCGAAAGGGATATTCTGTATAGGAAAATCTGTGTCTGGGGAAGTTTCCAGCCACGTTTTTCGTTTTGGGTCGTTTGCGGTCATTGGCATCTTAATACTTTTTTTAAGATTGAAATTAATTGAAGAGTCAAATTATTAAAAATGATTTTATAAATCTAACGGGAAACCTGTTTTCAATAAAATAATTTTGGCTCAAATATATATATTCCAATAGAGTTACCGAATGTAATTAGTACTTTTGGGTTTAATTAACTATTCTAATTATTATGCAACGCGATAAAGAGATTTTTGAATTGATAGACGATGAAAAACAACGTCAAATTAACGGTCTAGAACTGATTGCTTCTGAGAATTTTGTGAGCGACCAAGTGATGGAAGCAGCCGGCTCGGTATTGACCAATAAATATGCCGAGGGCTATCC
>CAZMDY010000225.1:0-2667 GCA_964565295.1 uncultured Aequorivita sp.
CATTGGTGCCTTGCAACCGCACAATGATTGGCACATTGATGGCACCTCCCATATTCTTATAAGCGTCCACGATTCCCTGGGCCACTCGGTCGCAACGCACAATTCCTCCAAAAATATTCACCAATATGGCTTTCACATTGGGATCTTTCAGGATAAGGTTAAAAGCAGATTCGACTCTCTCTGCATCTGCGGTTCCCCCAACATCAAGAAAATTCGCCGGTTCACCACCCGCTTGTTTTATCAGGTCCATCGTTGCCATTGCCAATCCAGCACCGTTAACCATACAACCAACATTTCCATCGAGATCTACATAGTTCAATCCCTTTTCAGCCGCCTCCACTTCAACAGGATTTTCCTCACGTTTATCACGCATTTGAGCATAATCCTTATGGCGGAACAAGGCGTTGTCGTCCAAACTTACCTTTGCATCTACGGCAATTATTTTATCGTCACTTGTTTTTAGGACCGGATTTATCTCAAATAAGGAAGAATCCGATTCCATATACGCTCTGTAAAGGGCGGTAACAAATTTTGTCATTTCTTTAAAAGCCTTACCGTCAAGCCCAAGGTTGAAAGCGATTCTTCGTGCCTGAAAACCAAGCAGTCCAACCGATGGATCGATTTCTTCTGTGAAAATCAAATGTGGAGTTTCCTCCGCCACGGTTTCTATATCCATACCTCCTTCTGTGGAATACATGATCATGTTCCGTCCAGTGGAACGGTTTAGCAGCACGCTCATATAATATTCTTCCGGTTCATTGTCTCCTGGATAATAAACATCCTCGGCTATCAAAACTTGATGAACTCTTTTTCCTTCAGCAGAGGTTTGTGGAGTAACAAGATCCATCCCTATGATTTTGCCGGCAATTTCCTCGACTTCCTGTATGTTTTTGGCCAGTTTGACGCCGCCACCTTTTCCTCGCCCTCCGGCATGGACCTGTGCTTTGATTACGTGCCACCCGGTTCCGGTCTGTTCTGTTAGCTTTCTGGCAGCCTCAACGGCTTCCTTTGGAGTGGTGGCCACAATGCCGCGCTGTATTTCAACCCCAAAACTGTTCAGTATTTCTTTTCCTTGATACTCGTGTAGATTCATAGTAGATGTTTTGAAAAATGCCGTTAGTGTAAAAGCATTTTATTTTATGGGTTACAAAAATAACAAATGTAAGCACAATGCACCAATATTTTCCGCTGCAATCCCCCTTGTTTTTGCGCAAATTGCCAAAATAAAAATTTCAACCAATTTCTATGGGCTAATCCTTTATACATCTATATTTTTGCGGTTATTTTTTTAATATATTTCTTTTAAAGATGAAGAACAAAGACCTATTGACTATTGTCCAAGAATTCGGAAGCCCAATATATGTTTATGATGCCAGTAAAATTGAAAAACAGTACAAACGGCTAACGGGGGCTTTTGAGAAGGTTGAGAATTTAAAATTACACTACGCCGTCAAGGCCCTGTCAAATATTTCGGTTCTTAAGTTGTTGGTGAAATTAGGAAGTGGACTGGACACAGTTTCCATTCAGGAAATAATGCTCGGCCTTGAAGCAGGCGCAAAACCAGAGGATATTATTTATACGCCCAACGGAATCTCTCTTGAAGAAATAGAAAAAGCGGCAGCACTTGGTGTGCAGATCAATATCGACAACCTTTCCATTTTGGAGCAATTTGGAACCAAACATCCAAACACGCCCGTTTGCATACGCATAAATCCACACGTGATGGCTGGCGGAAACGCAAACATTTCGGTGGGGCATATAGACAGCAAATTTGGGATTTCCATCCATCAAATGCCCTTGTTGAAACGTATCGTTGAAAACACGGGAATGAACATAAACGGAATCCATATGCATACTGGAAGCGATATTCTGGATATTGATGTTTTTCTGTATGCCTCAGAAATTCTATTCAATACTGCAGAAAATTTCGAAAATCTTGAATTTATCGACTTTGGAAGCGGATTTAAAGTTCCTTACAGCGAAGGTGATATCGAAACCAATGTTGAGGAATTGGGCAAAAAACTCAGCAAGCGATTTAATGAATTCTGTAAGAAATATGGAAAGAAATTAACTTTGGCATTTGAACCAGGCAAATTTTTGGTCAGTGAAGCAGGGAAATTTTTGGTAAAAGTAAATGTGATAAAACAGACCACCTCCACGGTTTTTGCTCAAGTGGACAGCGGTTTCAACCATTTTATTCGGCCAATGTTCTACGGCTCCCAGCACGAAATATCCAATATTTCCCGCCCCCATGGAAAAGATCGTTTTTATACTGTAACCGGCTACATTTGCGAAACAGACACTTTTGCAAACAACCGCCGCATACCCGAAGTCCACGAGGGCGACATATTGTGCTTTCACAATGCGGGCGCCTATTGTTTCACGATGACGAGCAATTACAACTCCCGATATCGTCCGGCAGAGGTATTGTGGCATAAAGGTAAAGCTCATTTGATAAGAAAAAGAGAAACTTTTGATGATATTCTACACAACCAAATTTCAATAGAGATATAAAAATATTCCTATTTCGGTGGTTGGTTAAAAAACTTCGGCTCTTTAGTTTAAAAAGTTGTTTTTAAAACAAAATGAGTGGAGAATAGAGAAAGTGTCAAATATATTTCTATATTTGCATCTTAATATAAATTTTTTAATTAATTACAATGAACA
>CAZMDY010000226.1:0-2630 GCA_964565295.1 uncultured Aequorivita sp.
ACCACTCCATTTTCTTCTCTAAAAAAAGCTTCTCCTCTCACGTTGCTATCACTTTTGGGCTCCATGACTACTGAAATCGTTCTTGAGGTTTCCCTCATTTCAGCATCAGTGTCAGTGGCAGTGGGCACATCGGTATCTATTAGATTGGTGTCCAAGTCCGTATCTCTTTTACCATCATTACACGATGTAAAAGCCAATAGAAGTGAAGCTGTAAATAAAATTCCTAATTTTTTCATGATACTATATTTAGTTTTTGTTGATTAATTTGAGAATAAAGGTACTATAACAATTGACTTTCCGCAAAATTTTATTAAAATCTTAGCATTGAGTTGCTTAAGAATCTCTTTGAAAATACTTGGCGTTTACAAATCAGAAAACCGATTGCGGTTGAATGATTCCCTGTCATAAAACCGATCTTCGTCCTCAGGGTTCCAATTTGGCATTTCACCCTTTCGGTTATATGAACTCAACACTGAAACTTCATATTCGCGGTCTATCGGGTTTGCTGTGTTATAACGCTTTGTTTCTGCAAAGGTGCGATGGTTGATCCCATTTGCACGAACAGTTTTATTATCATTGTCCAAACTAATCATTCCCACTGGGATAATGACATGGTTTTCGCCGTCCTTGTTTATAAACTCACGGACGTCCATGTTTTCCGGTCTGCCGTAGGGGTCGTGTTTGGCGTCGATAATGGATTCGTCAACCTCCACGTCCAAATAGACCACCCGTTCCGCTTCTTTATTGACCAGAAGATTGGCTACCTTTCCCACTACCCGGTTATCCGCATCACGAACATCCCAGTTGCGGACATCCGGATCGTCACTTGCTACTTTATAGTCTGACAATTCTTCCAATTTGTATAAATGTTTCTCTTCGTTTTTCATGGCTTAATATTTATTGTTGATTTAACGTTGATTATTGTTCCTGTCCATTTTTCCAATAAGATGTGCTGATTTATCAAAGAATTCCCTGATGTCTTCGTTCTCTGAATCCAAGGATTGGTTCCTATCGATATCCGAAACAGCTTCTTCAACTTCTGCCATTTCATTTGAAAGATTGGCAAATGCTTGTCTCTGAATATTTCTTAGGGCTCTGGACACATCGTCTGCGGTTTTTCTAATATTTTCTGAACTGACGGCCCGCTCTGTATTACTGGAAATATTTTCTGAACTTTCCCTGGCTACTGAAAGAGTATTTGAAACATCCACTTGTTCAAGTTCGGCAACTCGTTCCGTAGCTCCAATAAGTTTTGAGAACGACGATCTATAATAGTCCCCCGTAGATCTATTTGTTCGATCATCGGTATATTTCAAATAATCAGCGATGGCCTGTTCGCCTCGAATTGTTCCATAATTTCCCTCATAAAGCACCTCTCCGTCATTGTCCAACAATTCAACATTAAAAAGTTCCTCTACAGTGGAAATTGTGTCTTTTTCGAGCGGGTCATTTGACATTTCCTGGTCATTATAGAACCATAAGAAATAAATGGCGATCAAAATGATGATAGTCACAATTACTATGGGCCAAATAGGTTTTTTCTTTTCTATTTTAATTTCTGTCATAGCTTGAAGTTTTTAAAGGTTGATTAAGAGAATAAAACTAAAGAGGCAGATTGTAAGTCTTACCCAAATACTTGTTAATTAAGTAGTTAAATTATTGCTAAAAAAATAGAATACCTTGTTTTTCAAGACGGCACAGCACATGTTTTTTCGATTTAATGAAATGAAGTTCCACTTTTCAAATATGATTCATGTCATATGCTTCCCTTTTAATAAAAAGTAATTTAGCCGACCAAACCTAATATTTTATTGAATACGATGAATTCCAATACAACGCTGGCTGAAAAGATAACCGCTCTTAAAAAGGAGAAGAATGCTGTTATTCTCGCACATTATTATCAAGTTCCGGAAATTCAGGAAGTGGCGGACTATGTTGGCGATAGTTTAGGACTATCACAAAAAGCGGCAAAAACCGATGCTGAAATTATCGTGTTTGCCGGAGTACATTTTATGGCCGAAACCGCGAAAATATTGAATCCAAACAAAAAAGTTTTGTTGCCCGATCTGTTAGCAGGATGCTCGTTGGCCGATTCGTGCCCTCCTGATAAATTTGCAAAACTTGTAGCCGAACATCCAGACCATACTGTGATTACCTATGTAAATTGTTCTGCGGAAGTAAAAGCCCTCAGCGATATTATTTGCACGTCTTCCAATGCAGAAAAGATAGTGAACTCCATCCCAAAGAATGTTCCGATTATCTTTGCTCCCGATAAAAATTTGGGAAAATATATCCAGAAAAAAACGGGCAGAAAAATGTTGCTGTGGGATGGTGCGTGTATTGTACATGAGGCTTTTTCCATTGAAAAACTTTTGAATCTTTACCAACAACATCCCAATTCAATTATTATAGCTCACCCTGAATCCGAAGCACATATTTTAGAAACTGCAAGTTATGTTGGTTCCACCGCTGGAATGATCGATTATGTAAAAAAGAATCCATCCAATAAATTCATTGTTGCCACCGAAGCCGGAATCCTGCACAAAATGCAACAGGAAGTTCCGGAGGCCATTTTGATTCCCGCCCCTGCTGAAGAGGACAATACCTGTGCTTGTAGTGAATGTGCGTTT
>CAZMDY010000227.1:0-2578 GCA_964565295.1 uncultured Aequorivita sp.
ACGAAATCTTTTGAGTTGGTAAGAATTGACGGTACGACAGAGTTTTTCTCGTACACAAAACGAATAAACACACCTAAGACAAACTTAACCATATTCCGAGAGGCTTGCAGACAAGCAATTCAAGACGATTTAAGGAGCGTTAAACTTGACTATTTTCAAAAACACTCAAAAAAAGGACAGGTGAAATGTCAGTATCCATCCGGGGAACTGCACTTGATAAAATTTTCAGTAATGTGATAGTTTCATTTCAATTTTGACCAGGAATCAGATTGGGGATTTGATCAGCAGGACAACCAGGTATAGTTTCCAGTGCATTTTTCAGCCATTGATAAGGATCAATATTATTAAGTTTACAGGTTGCCATTAGTGAGTACATTATAGCGGCGTTTCTTGCACCATTGTGAGATCCTGCAAATAGATAATTTTTTCTTCCGATAGCAACCGGTCTAATGCTGTTTTCGATTAAGTTATTATCAATTTTGAATCTTCCATCATCCACATAACGTTTAATCCGTGGCCATAATTGCAGTGCATATTTAAAAGCTTTCCCAATTGCACTTCTTGGCAATATATAATGGTTCTCTTCAATCAGATACTTCTCCATCTCTTCCAATACAGGAACAGATTTTTCTTGTCGTAATAGTTTTATCTGATCATACGACAGCTCTGCTTCACGAGCCTGCCGCTCTACCTCGTATAGTTTTTGTACTAAAATCAATACCTTTTCGGCACGTTTAGGATCATTGTCAAGTGCAATTTCAAATTTACGTCTCAGATGTGCCATGCAGGCTAAAAATTCTATAGAACTGCCTAATTTATTATATGCTGCATATCCATCCGATTGGATAAAACCTTTAAACTCTTTTAAAACATGTCGTGGCCCTTCTCTTCCACGAGATTTCTGATAATCAAACAGCACCATTTTCCTTACAGGATCATAATATACCCAAAAATATCCCTGGTGAGTAGCTCCCGGTTTATCTTCAGTCAATACCGGAATAGGAGTTTCGTCAGCCATCAGGTAATCCGTTTTGATGATTTCTTTCTGTATTTGCTCATAAACTAAAAACAGTATATCTGATATGGCCTTGTTCGCCCATCCGCCTAAGGTGGAGTCGGCAATATGAAGATTTTGGCGTTTCAGTATTTTTGCTGTTCTAAAATAAGGCAGGTGATCTACAAACTTGCTGACCTGAATATATGCAATCATTGAGGCACCTGCATTTCCTTTGGGGATAGGCAACAAAGGCATTGGTGCAATTGCAATTTGTGTCCTCTCATCGTTGCTGTCAACTATATATTTTGGCCGGATGATTTTACGAACATAAATATTGGCCGGTGTATATTCCAGTATTTCTGTAATGCATTCTCCAATCTTGCGGGCATTCTCAGGAACATTGTCCGGTTCAATTATTTCTTCCTTACGCGGCAGGTGAGCAGGCAGAGGCGTACGTAACGGATGTTTCTTTTCCTTTTTAGTTATATTCCTGGTATAGGTAATTTCTTCTGTTTTGTTTTCAACAGCTCTTCTTTTGGAAGCTCAAAAAGCACCCCCTGGTTTGGGTCAGGCAAAACAAACCGTTCACTCTTTCTGCCAAAAATCATTCGCTGCAACCGGGCAAGCTGTTCTTTGAGCAGCTCAACTTCTGATTTAACTTCCAGAAGCTGCTGATATTCTTGTTTCGATATGGTTATCGTTTCGCCTTTTGACATGATGTAAAAATACTCATCAAAAGCTTAATTATCAAAGGATACACAGAGTTCTTATCAACAAAAAATTGTTGCTAAAAACGTTTGCGTTTTTTTGTGTATTTCAAAGAAAAACCATCTACCATCATTGCCAATTGACTGTATTCCATAGAACATGAAAGGGCATTGTTTTTGACCACAGGAAGCTCGAATGTCCCGCTTTCGAGCCTTTTATAAAACAATACAAATCCACCCGGTTCCCATTTGAGCAACTTGGCAAGGGTACGTTGTTTATTAATAAAAATAAATACATCCCCATTGCGAGGATCTTTACCCAGACGACCGCTTACCAGTCCGCATAATCCATCAAAGCTTTTACGCATATCAGTAGGCTCCCTGTACAAATAATAATGGGCTGAGGAAACTGAAAACATTATCGTTATAGGACAACAAGTGTTTTCAAAACGGCAACAGGTGTATCTACAGGTAATGACATCCAGGTTCCGTTTGGATAGTGTAGCCGGATTTCTTTTTCCTGACTTCCAAAATTAATAGGGCTTGCAGGTATCTGAATAAAATCAGCAGAAAAATCATCATGTGTTGATTGATTGCTTTTGCCAATCCAATATTTAAATTTTGATGGTGCAACATTATTTTTTAAAGCAAACTCCGTTTGCGTCAAACCAGATTCTTTCCAGGCTTCAACCAGCCTTAGCATTGTTGCTCTTTTTTCCCTTCGTGTCATAATTCTTTTTTGCACGCAAGATGGAAAAATCATCAAAACTATGAAAGATGCTCATGCCCGGATGGATACAAATGCCAAGAATCAAAGGAACTTGCAAAATATGAAGAGCTGAACATTGACCATAGGCAGCCAAATACTTTTTCA
>CAZMDY010000228.1:0-2528 GCA_964565295.1 uncultured Aequorivita sp.
AGTTTGTGCCGTAATTCCTATTGTTGCTAGCAAAAGCAATGCTGTCAACGCTATTTTTCTCAAATGTGGGGTCTTCTGAAGGTTCATAACTTTTTCTTTTACTTAAACAATTGCTTTTTAATACTTCAGCCATTTATAAATCTCTTTATAAGTTGGCTTTTTTCCATACATTAAAATTCCAACCCTATATATCTTGGCCGCGAACCATACGGTCCCAAAAAAGGTAAGGAAAAGGATTAGTACGGAAATAAACTGTTGCCATAAAGGGACTCCGAATGGAATGCGCATTAACATAACTACCGGAGATGTTAATGGGATGTATGAGAAAATCTGTGATACCGCGCCATGAGGGTTGTCAATTACTGTAAAAAGTCCAACATAAACCGCCAAAACAAGCGGCATGATTATTGGCATCATAAATTGCTGTGTATCCGTTTCACTGTCTACCGCTGCGCCTACCGAAGCATATAGGGAAGCGTATAACAAGTATCCGCCGATGAAAAACAGGATAAACATTAGTATTAAATTTGTTATGGGCAGGTTGTTTACTTCCATTATTACTTGTTGTACAAGTTGTTGCGTTCCGCCTTCTGTATTTTGTGCCATTACTTGCTGCGATGGGGATGAAGCAGCCATGTCCAATCCAAATACAGAATTTACTACAGTTGTCAAAATTAAAATTAGTACGATCCAAGCCATAAATTGTGTGATCCCGGCCAATGTTGTTCCCAAAATCTTTCCCAACAGAAGCGTTCGAGGTTTTACCGAGGAAATGATTACCTCGATTATCCTGCTTGTTTTTTCTTCTATCACACTCCTCATAATCATATTTCCGTAAATAATTATAAACATGAAAAGTAAATATCCGGCCAATCCACCAAAAAGAAGTTTAAGGCCCGATCCCAATTTGGAGGTTTCCTTCCCCTGAAATGTTTCCAGATTTGCGCTTATGTTAATATGAAGATCACGGATTGTTTGCGAATCTATTCCGGCTTCCCGCAAGCGCAGCACATTTATTTTATTCTCTAATTGGTTGTTAAGGTCATTCAGTAAGGAAATTGAAGGCGAATCATTGGAATAGAATGTAATGCCATTGGAAATGGACTCAAGATCCGTAGAAGCAGGAATGTACAATAAACCATATATTTCTGATTTTTCAGATTCAGATTTAGCTTCCTCAAGAGGAACGTTGGCCAGGATTTTATAGTGAGTGTTTGGATTGCTGATAAATTCGTCATGGAAAAGGCCACTTTCGTCCAAGATCGAAATTGTCCTAACGGTATTATTGTTAACATTCGAGAGATAAGCCACCAAGGCAAAGATTCCTACAAAAATAAGCGGACTTAGAAAAGTCATTATGATAAATGATTTGTTCTGGACCTTTGTGAGATATTCTCTTTTAATAATTAACGACAGGTGGTTCATTTGGATTAGTTTTTTTGGATGGTTTCAATAAAGATATCACTTGCCGAGGGAACTACTTCCACCAAATGGGTCAAATGGCCCAGGGAAAGGAGGTAGTTCACAAAATCATTTACCGGAAAGGAGTCGGGTAATTTTACTTTATATTGAAGGTCGTTGTCAATGCTTTTAAAAGCAGCGGGAAATAGTTCGAACCGTTCTTTTAAGGCGGTAGTTGTGGCTGCGTGATCATTGGTTATCAGCCCGATTTCATAGGTATTGCTCCTAAATTGTTTTTTAATCTCGATAAGGTTTCCATCCAAAATTTTGTTGGATTTATGGATCAGGGCAATATGGTCGCACATTTCCTCGACCGATTCCATCCGATGTGTTGAGAAAATGACCGTTGCACCATCATCACGAAGTTTAAGGATCTCGTCCTTTATTAAATTGGCGTTGATTGGATCAAAACCACTGAACGGCTCATCGAAGATTAACAGTTTGGGTTTATGGAGGACTGTAACGACAAACTGAATTTTTTGGGCCATTCCCTTTGAAAGTTCCTGGATTTTTTTATCCCACCAATTGCCTATTTCCAAACGGTCAAACCAATATTTTAAACGAATTTTTGCCTCTTGTTTGGAAAGACCTTTTAATTGGGCAAGATATAAAGCCTGCTCTCCCACTTTCATGGTTTTGTACAGCCCGCGTTCCTCGGGAAGATATCCGATATATTGGATATGATGTGGTTTAAGCTTCTCTCCATCCAAGATTACGGTGCCCTTGTCGGGCATGGTGATTTGATTTATTATTCGGATCAAAGTTGTTTTGCCAGCGCCATTAGGTCCCAATAGGCCAAAGATGCTTCCTTTTTTTACTGTTATAGAAACATCGTTCAAGGCCTTATATTCTCCATAGTGCTTTGAAACGTTGTTGACCTCTAAGAGTTTTTCCATAAATTTTGATTGAAGTTTGTAAATATATTGAATTGAGGGAACGGTATACTTTTAAAGCATAAGATTTGTGATTTTTTTTGCAAATGAAATTAAATGTATGAATAGAAGCCAATCTGTGCCGTTGTGGATTTGGGATCTGGGATCCAAGAACGAATTATAGAATTAACGTTT
>CAZMDY010000229.1:0-2522 GCA_964565295.1 uncultured Aequorivita sp.
TTAGCGGAGAGGACCACTGGGGTTCAATTTGTTGATTTTATGAATGTACCAACTTGATGTATTGGCGGCATTGTTATTCTACGACGATCTCTGCTTCAAATTGAATTCTCATTTTATATTTTGATGAGAAATGCTGTCGATGTTCTATATTGGATTGATGAAATGAGGGAAATTGATGTTTTCTGTTAGCTACTATTGCTTTACGTTTTGTAAATGCATTATAAAATTCCGGCGATTCTTCTATCATTACGTTTACTACATTTTCAATTTGTGCCAAACCTTCTGATTGCCAAGAATCTCTTTTGTTTTTTAATTCGATAAATAGTATCGTAGTGTCGTATGTAAGCATACAATCACAACGATTATCCATTTCTCCATTTGGTCTGATTATGTCAATACAATTGTCTATGGCTGTTACCAATACGTTTTTACTTTCACTATTCAAAACGGTAGCATTCCACTTGTCCTCATCAGTTAAATGGACTTTAATAGGTGTTTTGTCTTCTGCATCATATAATCCAAATTTTCTTTCATTGGTTGTCGTTTGACAATCGGCTTTTAAGAATTCTACTTTCATAGCTCTTCCTCAATATCTAATAATGAATCAAATAAATGATTGCTTTTCGCTAGAGAACTATTTAAAAAATTTCTGTCAGAAGGAATGCCTTCAAAATCACCAAGTTTATTTACAGAACCATTTGTTTCATCCAATTCATATATTACTAATTCCTTGGGATTAACGGTTGAATTAAGCGGTACAATCAAACCCAGTCTATCTTTTAATTCTTTGGTCTTTATTTTATCTTTTAATTCATTTGCTTTAACAGCTAAAGAAATGTAATTTATTAAATAAGGGCTATGTGTTGTTATTATCAGCATATTATCTCCATTATTGAAAGCCAACAAGCTGTTTAACAACTGTCTCTGAGAGCTTGGAAACAAATTTTGTTCGGGCTCTTCAACGATATTTACAAAATACTTGCTGACATACTTTTCATTTATCTTCTTTTCCTTGGCCCTCAATGCTTTTTCATCAAGTTTTTTTGTATTTAACGCTTTCAGTTCATTATTTCTGCGAATAGTCTGGTCGGTACTTAATAATTCCAGTAATTTTTTCTCGTCTTGCTTTACATATTCCACCAAATATTTTGTAACCCAATATAATGGGACAATAGAATGGAAACCACTCGAAGCGTCAGAAAGTTTTAATCGCTTGCTGTTAAATAACAAATAACTCTCATCTTCTTTTGAATCATAAATAATTTTTGTGTTACTTATGGGCAAATCAATAGCCTCGCCTCTATGAGCAAGTTGGGCATTACGAAATTCTATCGAGTAATTTTTTAAGCTGCCAATTATCAAATCAGAAACTTTGTTAATGTTCGTAATCGAACTCAAAAAATTACGTTCGGCAGGGACGTACATAATTTTAGGCTGTTTAACAGGCTTCTGATTCAGTTTTGATGCCTCAATAACTTTTTTTGATAAATTGTTGGATAAGATTAGACGATACGAATTTCCTTCGTATTCAATTTGAGTATCCAGTTGCAAATAATTTTCTAACCGATGAAACTTTATAAGTTCAATAAAATCCAGATATGAAACAGGTGCTTTAATGTCACCTCGGATCAATGCTTTTTCCAACCAAAGGAATGTTGAAATTAATTTAGCTACGGTACTCTTTCCCGAACCTTGATTACCGATGAATAAAGTAACTTTTTTTATGTCAATCCAGCCGTCATTAGTCTGATTCCCAACTTTTATGGGTCCAAAATTCCTTATTTTAATTCTGCTCATTTTTACAATCGTAAGTTTCACAAATTTACAACTTTAAAATAAACAATAACTGCCTGAAAAATATTTGATATCCATGTTGTCGGTTGTCGATTTCCTCGGTCGTCGGTTGTGGGTTGTCTCGAAGAGGACGCAGAGTTTAGCGCAGAGGGCGTTGGGTTTCAGTTCGTTGATTTATAGGAAAGCCCTCGATTGTCCTTACCCCCGACCCCTAAAGGGGAGAATGACAACAAACATTATTCAGAACAGCTTCATTTAGGTCGTGATATTTTCACCCTTTTTAAGACCGCTCTAATTCTTTAGAGGAATCAAGCTCCCTTTAGGGTTGGGGTATTTTCACTCTTTTTGAGAACGTGTGGATGATTTCACGCAGAGGACGCAGAGTTTAGCGCAGAGTACGCGGGGTTTCAGTTCATTGATTTATTGAAAGTCCGAGCATAACTTCGCTGTCACTCAAGAACTAACCGTCATTGCGAGCGAAGCGCGGCAAACTCATGAAGGTAAGCAGAATCAAGTTTGGAACTACCCCTCAGCAGATTGCTTCAGTCGTGCCTCCTTCGCAATGACGGACATCCGTCATCCGCCAACCGACACCTCGTTTGACCCCCTGAGCCCCCTACGAAGGAGGAACGGAACCCACAACCGACAACCCACAACCCACAACCGACAACCCACAACCCACAACCGAAAACCCACAACCGAAAACCCACAACCGACAACCGACAACC